>CALLYQ010000367.1 GCA_937858875.1 uncultured Lautropia sp.
GCCTGCGGCCACGCGCCGCAGGCAGCGTGCCGAATTCTCTACTGCGCGCGGCGCCCGGAACCCGCGCTGCCAAGCCGCTGAATCTCGACCTCCCGATACCCAAGCTCAGTCAAGACCTCGGCCGTGTGCTCGCCTATGCCAGGAGCCGACCTGCGGACCGCGGTCGGCGTGCGCGACATGTCCACCGGCGATCCGGGCTCCCGGATCCGGCCGACGGCCGGATGCTCGGCCATCCTCAGAAAGCCCGAATCGACGAGTTGCCGATCGGTGAGCAGATCCTCGACCGTGCGAACCGGCGAACACGGGATGTCGGCCTTCTTCAGTTGCTCGAGCCACTCGGCCGTCGTGCGCGTGGCAAGGATGCTGCCAAGCAGTTCGTAGAGCGCCGCGGCATTCGAAGTGCGCGCGGTGATCGAAGAGAATCTCGGGTCCAAACCGTATCGCTCCCGTTGGCCGACCAGGTCGAACAGGGCCAGCCAGTGCTTGTCCAGGTACGGAAGCGCGCAGACGTAGCCGTCTTTCGTCCTGTATGGCCGACGCTCGGGCGCGAGCACCCGCGGATAGCCGACACCGCCTTGCGGCGGGCTGAACGATTCCCCTGCCAGGTGGTCCCCCAGAAGAAAGCTCACGACCGACTCGTACATCGGGACTTCGATCTCCTGCCCCTCTCCGGTCCGCTCACGGTGCAGCAGGCCCGCGATGGCCGCGTGCGCAGCGGTCAGGCCGGTCACTCGGTCTGCCAGGTTGGCCGGCACATACCGCGGTGCGGCATCGCCTGCGTCCCGAAAAAGCATCGACAGTCCGCTGCCCGCCTGGATCAGGTCGTCATAGGCGGGCGAGCCGGCATAGGGTCCGCGCTGCCCGAACCCGGCGATTCTCAGGTAGACGATCGAGTCATTGGCTCGCTTGCACGAGGCGTAGTCGAGCCCCAGGCGAGCTGCGGCATCGGGCCGCATGTTGCTCACGACGATGTCGCTTCGCTTCACGAGGCGATAGGCGGCTTCCAGGCAATCGTCACGCCTGAGATCCAGAGCGACGCTTCGCTTGTTGCGTCCGAGTTGCAGGTGCATGTGACCCATGCCGGGATCACGCAGCGGTCCGACATGGCGCATGATGTCGCCGGATGGCGGCTCGAGCCGAACGATCTCGGCGCCGTAGTCACCCATGATCTGCGTGCACAGGGGGCCGGCAATGACCGACGTCAGATCGACGACCCGAATATTCTCGAGAGCGCCTTTTCCGATGGGGTTTCTGTGTTGTTTCATACGGATTCTTTTAAAGAAGGTGCTTATCGGTCGAAAGTGCCCGATAACATCCCGTTCATTTGATGAACGGCCCGATTCCTTTGTTCACGTGCGCACTGCCCGCTGGCTGACGTAGGTTTCGCTGATCTCCTGCGCAGCGCTGCGAAGCGCCGGCAGGCAGTGCTCGGCCACGATCTCGGCGCTGCTGGCGTTCGATACGTAGACGCAGTTCAGCGTACAGACCACATCCGGTCCGACCATCACCGGAATCGCGATTGCGTTCATCTCCGGCCGGGCCTTGGGATCCCTGATCGCATAGCCACGTTCCCGCGTCCGTTCGATCTCGGCAATTACCGAGTTGCGTTCGGCAACGTTCAGGATCAACTGCAGCAGCCTCTTGCGCTCCGTCTCCCCGCAATACGCGAGATAGGCCCTGCCGCCGCTGGAATGCGCCAGCGAACCTTCCGCGCCGACGAATCTCCTGTCGACATTCAGCGCCGTCATGTGCCGGCTGGAGTTCACGACGATGATCCGGGTTCCCCTCAGGATCATCACGTCGGACGGCCAACCGATTTCATGAACCAGGCGCCTCAGCGTCGGCGTGGTGATCGTCACCAGCCAGCCATGCGAATTGAAGCCCTCGGAAAGGCACATCGCCCTGGGGCTGGGCTCATACACGCCGTTGGCCGCATTGCGGGCGATATAGCCGCCGGCCTCGAGCGTCTCGAGCAAGCGAATCACCGTCGGCCGCGGCAAGTCGACCCGTTTCACTATCTCGGAAAGCCGACCACATCGCAGCTGATTGACGACTTCCAGGACCGCCAGGCCCCGCTGCAACGACCTCACTGGAGAAAAGATCGGCGCAGCCCCTTCAACGTTCGAGTGGAAACCATCGCGTGAGACCATACTGCTCCCGAAGAGGCGCGCCGCCATTGAATGAGAAAACCGGACCGTGCAAGGCAGCAGCAGCTTGACAAGCGGCCAGTCGCGGCTCTGTTCTAATGACGCGGCAGCAACGCCGCCTGCTCCAGGGCTTTTCGCTGCACGTCGTACTCCGACTTCCACCATTCGGTGTAGTCAGCAGTCGACTGGTAGATGACCTTGTCGTACAGGCTGTTCATCAGCCTCTGGCTGGCCGGGTCGAAGAGCGCCACCTTGAAGGCGTCGTGCAGCTTGCTCACCAACTCCGGCGACATGCCTCGCGGACCAACCAGCCCGTAGGGTGCGGAACCGGACACATCATAGCCACTCTCCTTCACGGTCGGAACGCCGGGCAACTGCGGATTGGGCTCTTCATCGAAGATCGCAAGCAGCCGGACCCGACCGGACTCGACCTGGGCGACCTGGCTGCCGACGGCATTGATGTTCACCATGATGTGGCCGCCGAGCAGCGCCTCGGTGACCTGCGCTCCGCCTCTGAACGGGACATGATTGGCTTCGAAGCCTGCTGTGGCCGCCAACTGTTCCATCAGCAGATGGGTCGACGATCCGGGGCCTGGAGAACCGTATGTCAGTTGCCTGGGATTGGCCTTCGCCCAGGCCACCATTTCCTCCAAGGTCTTGAACGGAGAGTCAGCCAGCACGGCGACGCCGAAGGTGTAGCCCCCAAGCCCGATGATCGGCGTGAAGTCCCGAATCGGATCCCAGTCGACTTTCTGCAACTGGGGCTGGCGAAACAGGCCGACGAAGGCTGCGGCCACCGTGTATCCATCCGGCTTTGCCGTCTGGGCCATCTGCGCCGCTCCCAGCGTTCCGCCTGCGCCCGGCTTGCTCAAGACCACGACGGGCTGGCCGAGCTCCTTCGACGCGACGAGCGAAAACTGCCGGAACAGCGCGTCGGATCCGCCCGGCCCCAGCGACATCACCAGCGAGATCGGCTTGTCGGGAAAATCGCCGGCCTGCGCGATTCCTGCGTGCGGGATACCTATGACCATAAAAGCCCATAGGGCAAGGAAATGACGAATTTGCTTCCTCATTGGAATCTCCTCCTGTTTCGAGAAGCCGTATCGTAGGGCAGCGCGACGGCAAGCGATCAGCCAAAAGAAATGATCTGTTCACCGTACGAACAAATATCTCGACTAATGCAAGCACCGGCGCCGTACACTCGATCCGCAGCTTGCTGGAGCTTCGTTTCCGACCCCTTAGAGAACGAAGGCGCCATCGAGATCGCGTTTGCGGAAAAGCCTTTTCCGCGCGAGTTCATGAAGCGAAACACACCACCGGAGAGCAGAAGCATGGGACTTTATTACGAGGATTTCGAGGTCGGGCAGGTTTACAAAACACCGTCGCGTACGGTCACCGAAGCCGACATCGTGATATTTGCCGGTCTCTCCGGAGACTACAATCCGCTGCACGTCGACGAGACCTATGCTGCCGCCACGCCGTTCGGAAAGCGTGTGGCACACGGCCTCATCGGCCTCTCGATCGTCACCGGCTTGAGCGCCAGAACCGGTCTGTTCGACGGTACGACGCTCGCCATGATGGAAATGAACTGGAAATATGTCGCACCGATCTTTCCCGGCGACACGGTTCACGCCGACATGTCGGTCAGCTCGAAAAGAAAGACGTCCAAGCCCGGCCGCGGGATCATCGTTCGCGATATCAAGCTGGTAAACCAGGAAGGAAAGGTCGTCCAGGAAGGGACCTTCACCGTGCTGGTCAAATGCAAGCCTGAATGAACATCTCCCGGGAGATCGACTTGATTCATGGAATGCCCGAATGGGGTTTGACTCCGGATCAGAGAATGATCCGTTCCAGCGTCCTCGACCTTCTCGAAAGGATCCTTCCGCGGCCGTTGATCATGCAGCTCGACGAGGCGGGCGAGTTTCCCGCCGAAGCCTATCGCGCACTGGCAGAAGCCGGATGGATGGGGCTGCCGTTCGAGAGCGCCTACGGCGGGATGAATCTCGGATACATGGATCTCGTGGTGCTGATCGAGACCCTTGCCTATTATTGGAACGGGATCAGTTCGGCCTACCTGACCACCGTCGTCCTGGGTGGCGGACACATCAAGCTTTACGGCAACGAAGATCAGAAACAACGGTTTCTTCCCGGAATCATCTCGGGAGAAAAGAGGTTCGCCTTTTCGCTCACCGAGCCGCCAGCCGGATCCGATGCCGTCGCCATTCGCACCCGTGCGGTCCAGGAAGGGAACGAATGGGTCATCACCGGCTCGAAGATCTACACCACCGGCGCTCACGTGGCCGACCATCTCATCGTCGCCACGAAGACCGACCCGGACGCCGGCCACCGCGGGATCACGATGTTCATCGTCGATACCAAGGCGAAAGGCGTGACGATCCGCCCCTTGAAAGGGCTTGGCCGGCGCACGCTCCATACCAACGAGATCTTCTTCGACGAGGTTCGTGTCCCCGATCAGGATCGATTGGGCGAGGTCAACGAAGGGTGGGGCAACCTGATGAAGTGCCTGAACCTGGAACGAACGGTCATCGCCGCCTCGCATGTCGGAAACTCACAGAGGGTGGTCGACTACGCGAAGAATCACGCCCTTCAGCGGGTCCAGTTCGGAAAACCGATCACGAAGTTCCAGGCCGTTGCGCACAAGTTCGCCGACATGCAGATGCTTACCGAATGCGCCCGCCTCATCACGTACAAGGTCGCGGCAATGATGGACCAGGGCGAGGCTCCGGTGATGGAGACTTCGATGGCGAAGGTCATTGCAACCGAGAACAACGTTCGCGTCGTGGACAGAGGCATGCAGATCATGGGCGGTGCCAGCTACATGATGGAATTCGAGATGCAGATGTACTACAGGGACTGCCGGATCGGCCCGATCGGGGCAGGTGCGAACGAGATACAGAGAACCGTGATTGCGAAACAGATGGGCCTGTAACGCCCATCGAGATACAGGAGGCCATCATGGAAGCCAATTCGGAGATGTCGCCGCTGGCGACGTTCCGGCAATACCTGTCACAGGGCAGGCTGGCCTATCAGCGAGATCGGGATGGTCGGGCCGTTTTCTATCCGCGCGTCGTTGCCCCCGGATCGGGCGGCGCACTTTCCTGGGAAATCAGCAAGGGCTACGGCCACGTGTATTCGACCACCACGGTCTTTCCGCGAGAAGGTGCCCCGTACAACGTTTCGCTGATCGATCTCGACGAGGGTTTCAGGCTCATGAGCCGCGTCGAAGGATTGAATCCCGATGCCGTGCGCATCGGCATGAGGGTGCGCATGCGAGTCCTCGAATCCGAAGACGCTCCGCCTTACCCTGTCTTTGACCCTGTGGGGCCGCAATGATGTTGACCAGAGGAGCGGCAGCCATCGTCGGCGTTGCCGAATCGGATCTGGGCGCAGTGGCAAGCGGACTGAGTCCACTTGACCTGATGGCCCAGGGCATTTCGAGGGCGCTCGATGACTGCGGGCTTCAGCTCTCGGACGTCGATGGGCTCTTCGCCGCGGCCACGCAGAGCCGCATGGCGACCACCGCGCTTGCCGAATACCTCGGCATTCAGCCGAAGTATCACGACTGCACCTACATGGGCGGGTCTTCGTTCATGACGCTGGCCATGCATGCGCAGGCGGCGATCGAAGCAGGCCTGTGCGAGGTGGCAGTGGTCGCTTACGGCAGCACGCAACGGACTGCCGGCAGGCAGAACGTTGCCCCGCACGACTTCAATCCCTACGAAACGCCCTTCCGACCTCTGCTCCCCGTGGGTGCGTACTCGCTGGCAGCCGCCCGGCACATGCACGAGTTCGGCACGACCCGCGAGCAACTCGCGGAGATCGCAGTCGCGGCGCGCGGCTGGGCGCTGCTCAATCCGGCAGCATGGGAAAAGAAGCCGCTGTCGATCGCCGACGTCATCGGATCGAAAATGGTCTCCTCCCCGCTGACCGTGCGTGACTGCTGCCTGGTCACCGACGGCGGCGGGGCCATCGTCCTCACCTCCGCCGAGCGCGCGAAACAGCTGCGCAAGCCGCCGGTGTTCATTCTCGGCGCAGGCGAAACCCTGAGCCACCTGACAGTCAGCAACATGGCGAACCTGACCGTCACCGGCGCATCGCGATCGGGGGAACTTGCCTACCGGATGGCCGGGCTGCAGCCCGCCGATATCGATGTCGTCGAGGTCTATGACGCCTTCACGATCTCGACGCTGCTCTTCCTGGAAGACCTGGGTTTCTGCCCGAAAGGAGAAGGCGGCCGCTTCGTTCTCGACGGCGCCATCGCTCCGGGGGGAAAGCTGCCGGTCAATACGAACGGCGGGGGGCTGTCCTACTGCCATCCGGGCATGTACGGAATCTTTCTGCTGATCGAAGCCGCAAGGCAACTTCGCGGAGAATGCGGCGCACGCCAGGCCAAGGATTGCCAAACCGCGATTGCCCATGGGAACGGCGGAGTGATGTCGACGCAAAGCACGCTCGTTCTCGGCACCGAAGCCACGCTGTAGGCAGCCATGTGCATCGAAGCGAAGAGCGCTGCTCTGCGCCTCGATGCCCATGCGCGCCCGCGCGGGACCTGACCTGTCGAACCCAACCGTTCACTCGAGATGCCTGAATGCCGAACCTTTATCAGACCTTGATGTTCCATGCCCGGCGCCGCCCCGATGCGATCGCCGTGTCCGATCGTGAGCGGCAGCTCACCTATGCAGACCTGGCGGCGCGCACGCGCCAGTTGGCCGACTGGCTCGAGTCGTCCGGAATCCGGCGCGGCGATCGCGTGGCACTGGTTCTCTGGAACTCCATCGACTACATCGCATTGATTCATGCGACGGCGCTGATCGGCTTCGTTCTCGTCCCCGTGAACACCCGATATTCGGCGAAAGAGCTCGCGTTCCTGCTCGGCGACTGCGAGCCCTCCCTGATCATCTACGACGAACAGTTCGAGGCGCTCATGCAGCAGACGCGCGACGGCAACGACCTGCCTGCAGCGACCAGATGGCTGCCGAGCAAGAGTCTGCCTGCATGCGAGAACAGTGCCGCAATCGTCAAGGCCACTCATCCCGACCAGATGTTCGGACGCGTGGAAGACGACGACGTCGCGATGATCGTCTACACCTCGGGCACGACTTCCAGGCCCAAGGGCGCGATGCTCACGCATGCGAATTTCGTCTGGAACGCAATCAACCACCTGATCGAGCTGGGAATCGACGAGAACGCACGCACCGCACTGGCCACGCCCCTGTTCCATATCGCGGGGCTCGGGGTCATCAACGGCCCCGTGCTCTATGCCGGCGGGGAGATGCACATCGTCTCCCAGTTCAATCCGGACGATGTCCTGGAGACACTGACCTCGTTTCGCCCGACCCACCTCTTCCTGCTGGCGACGATGTGGGTCGCGCTCACCGATCATCCCGACTTCAAGTCGTTCAAAGCCGAGTCCGTATCGTACGTGCAGGCAGCGGGAGCAACGCTCAGCAGTTGGCGCCAGGAGCTGATACGCGAGGCGTTTCCGAATGCGCAGTTCGGCCTCGGCTTCGGCATGACCGAAACTTGCGTGACAACGATCAAGAACCGATATACGTCGGAGCTTCTGGATCACCCCGGCTCGCTTGGCTACGCCTGGCGGCATGTCGCCTATCGCCTCGTCGACGAAGACGGCGCAGTGCTGGAAGATCAGCGAGGTCCGGGCGAATTGCAGATCAAGTGCCCTACGGTATTCAAGGGCTACTGGCGCCAGCCCGAGCTGACCGCCGAAGTGCTCGATTCCGGCGGCTGGCTCAGCACCGGCGACCTCGTTCGATTCGACGACAACGGCTTCCTCTACTTCATCGGACGATCCAAGGACATGATCAAGACCGGCGGCGAAAACGTCGCCGCGGTCGAGGTGGAGGAGTGCCTTTCGGAACACCCGGGCGTCAAGCAGGCCGCCGTGTTCTCGCTGCCTCACGAGTATTGGGGTGAGGAACTGGTGGCGGCGGTCATGGCGATCCCCGGCACCCAGCTCGAGCCCGACGAGTTGCGCCTGTGGTGCCGCGAGCGCATCAGCGGCTTCAAGGTGCCAAAACGCGTGTTCATCGTCGATGAACTTCCCGTCTCGTCATCCGGCAAGGTGCAGAAGTTTCGCCTGCGCGAGGCCTTTGCATCGGATTCCTCTCCCGTCGCGGGTACCGTCGCCCTGCAGGAGGAACGATGAGACCGGAGCATCGGTTCGGATCCAGCGTCGTCGTCAACGTATCGGGACCGCTTGCGCTACTGACGTTCGACCGGGGAGTCAACCGCAATGCCATCGACCAGGAGACGCTTCTGTCGCTCACCGAGGCGACGAGCTGGCTCGATCAGCGTGCGGATATTCACGTGGTCATACTGACCGGAGCTCGCGATCACTTTTCCGCGGGTATCGACCTGAAGGATCCGGCGAAATGGCAGGACGAGAACGCGAGTCTGCTCGAGCGCCGCGAGCTGGCGGCACGAGGTGCGAAGCTCTGCCGGCGCTGGGAGGAACTCCCGCAGGTCACCATTGCCGCGATCGAGGGCCCGGCGATCGGCGCGTCCGTCGCCTTGGCTCTCGCCTGCGACTGGCGAATCGCCAGCCGCAGCTCGGTCATGCACCTGCCCGAGGTGAGAATCGGACTGAACATGGGATGGGGCGCGATTCCCAGGTTGATCTCCCTGATCGGGCCCGCGCGAACGAAGCGAATGATTCTTCTGGCGAAACGCATCGAGATGGACACCGCCGAAACATGGGGACTCGTTGATTTCGTCGCCGAACCCGGCCAGGTTCTCGATGGCGCGCGAGCGCTGGCCGACGACCTGCTCCAGGCACCGGGTGTCCAGATCCGGATGACCAAGGAGGCGGTGAACCTCAATACCAACGCAGGCCACCGGATGGGCATATACATGGACGTCGACCAGGGCCTCGTGTGCCGCGACAGCGCCGAGGCGCGGCTCGCGCGCAGCGCCTTCTCGGGAAGAACGAAGAAATGACGAATCGATGTTCGAAACACTGATAGAACCCCATGCGCTTTACCGACTGGCGAACAGCGACCCAGGCGGGATACTGATAGTCGACTGCACGTTCGACAGCACGGATCACCAGCGCGGCGAAGCGATCTATCGCGATGCGCACATTCCGGACGCCATGTACATTGACCTGGAAACCGAACTCAGCGGTGAGAAGTCCGGGTCGAACGGCCGTCATCCCCTGCCGTCGCGAACCGGCTTCGCGCGGCGCATCGCGGATCTCGGGGCGAACGACGACACGCAGATCATCACCTACGACCGCTCCGGAGGCGCCTACGCGGCCCGAGCATGGTGGTTGCTGCGCTGGGTCGGACACAGGGCGGTCGCAGTGCTCGACGGCGGATTCGGCAATTGGGAGCACGCCGAGTTTCCGGTGACCGGCAGGATGCCGCAGGCCCCTGCGCCGGGGAACTTCAGCGTGCGTGAATCGCTCGCCCGCACGGTCGACCGTCACGCGGTCATCGAAGCGCTGAGGGACCCGGGAATGATCCTTCTGGATGCCCGCAGTCCGGATCGCTTCTGTGGGGAGAACGAGACTGTCGACCCTGCGGCCGGGCATATCCCGGGCGCATGCAACCGCTTCTTTCACGAGAACCTCGAGCCAGACGGTCGCTTCAAGTCCAGGGCGCGGCTGGACTCGGAATTCCGCGCACTCATCGGCACTCCCGATCCGGCTCGCGTGGTCAACATGTGCGGATCCGGCGTAGCCGCCTGTCACAATCTTCTCGCCCTGGAGATCGTCGGAGTGAAGGACACGGCGCTTTATCCCGGATCGTGGAGCGAGTGGTGCGCCTATCCGGGCATGCCGCTGGCGATCGGCCCGGATTCGACCGCCGGGATCGGTACGCAGATCGCCGACCGACGATCGGACTCGAGGCAGCCGAGATCATGAAACCTCTCGCCATGGTCCGTCCCTTCGTCGACGGCAGCACCGGCACGGTGACCTACGTCGTCTCGGACATCGACACGAGACACGCAGCGATCATCGATCCCGTCCTGAACTACGAGGCCCGTTCAGGCCGAACGGGCAGCGGCTCCGCCGACCGTGTGCTTGCCTGCGTTCATGAACACGGCCTGACCGTCCAGTGGATCCTGGAAACCCATATCCATGCCGACCACCTGTCGGGCGCCCATTACCTGAAGGAGCGGATCGGCGGAAAGACCGCCATCAGCGAGAAAGTCCGGGAAGTGCAGGCGACATTCAAGCGCTTCTATCGTCTCGAACCGACTTTCCCGGCCGACGGCAGCCAGTTCGACCACCTCTTCCGGGATGGAGACAGGTTCAGGATCGGAAACATCGAGGCAAGCACTCTCCTCGTGCCGGGGCATACGCCCGCTGATCTTGCCTATCTGATCGACGATGCCGCTTTCGTCGGCGATACGCTGTTCATGCCGGACCTGGGAAGCGCCCGGAGCGATTTTCCGGGTGGCGATGCGCAAACCTTGTACCGATCAATCCGACGGCTGCTTGCCCTTCCGCCTGAAACCCGTGTCTTCGTGGGTCACGACTACCCTCCCCACGGGCGCCGGTTCCAATGGGAAACGACGGTCTCCGAGCAACGCGCGAAGAACGTCCATGTGCGCGACGGGATCACGGAGCAGGCGTTCATCGCGCTTCGCCAGGCGCGCGATGCAACGCTCAAGGTACCCGATCTGATGTTGCACGCCATTCAGATCAATATGCGCGCCGGACGGTTTCCGCGCCCCGAAGAGAACGGCGTGAGCTACCTGCGCCTGCCTTTGAATCTCCTCTGATCCCTGATCGACGGCACTGAACCGATCGGCGGCACCGAACGGACGGCGCCCGGTTCAGTAACTGGCCCCCATGCCTTCGCGGACGTCATTCTGAATGCCGTAGGGTGGGATCGGGTATCTCAGGCCGTTCTTCGAGAGGGCCTTCAGTCCCTCGATGGCAATCGGCAGGTAACTCGGAGGCAAGGCGATCAGCAGTTCATCGTCGGGCACGCCGCCATAGCGCCGCTCCGCGAAGCAAGGAAGCGAAAGGCTGGGCTGGCCCGTCGCGAGCGCCCGTCCCCATGAGTCGGCACAGGCCGATTCGCCGACGACACTCCAGTCGAATCGCTTGTAGCCTTTCCACTGCAGGCCATTGATCAGCAATATCATCTGCGCCGGATTGGCGAAGATCAGACAGATATCGGGCGGATCGAGCCGCCCTTGCACAAGGGGAGAGACCACCATGGCCTGGTAACGGCCCGCCTTCACGACATGCAGCGCCTCCTGCCGGCGGCGGGCATCCTCTGCGGTTTCATGCCAGATACCGATATAACGCTTGCCGCTTCGCCATTCCTCGTCCTGCGGAGCGAGGCCGATGATGGCCCGGCACTGCTCTCCGACGAGATCGGATGCCGTGATTCCAACGGTCCATCCAAGGCGGGCAGCCATGCCCACGATCTGGTCGGTCGTATGAATTGCCTTGGGGCGTCGCAATTTCGGAATGGCCTGAAGCTCGGCGACATCCTCGAACAGCTTCATTCCGATGATCGTGGTCTTGAGGCGCAACAGGGCATTGAGATCATTGACCAGTGCGCCCCAGTCATATCCAGGTTCCGGCGCGGACATTTGCTTGGACTCTCCAGAGAAAACAATATGGAATCGGCAGCCATCGATGATAGCCGCCATGAAAATCGGTCATGGGCAGCTTGTCGAGTAGTGTTCCATCCGTGAACACCCCCCGAGTCCTCTGTCATTTCTCATGAGCGTCTTCGCCGGTTCGGATGCTGCATCGGCCGCTTCCTGGTGGATCCTGTGCCGCGTCGTCGACAATTTCGGCGATGCCGGGGTCTGCTGGCGGCTGGCGCGGCAACTCGCCCTCGAGCAGCACGCGAAGGTAACGCTGTTCATCGACCGACCCGAGCTTGTCTCGCGCCTGTCAGGAGGCGCGACGCCGACGGCCGGGCTTGCCGTTCGTGCCTGGACCGGGGCCGAACAGGCGGATCTGCTCATCCCCGACGTGATCGTCTCGGCCTTCGGCTGTGAACTGCCTGCCTGGCTGCGCGCGCATCTCGCGGGCGCTCCCGCTCGCCCGCTGTGGATCAATCTCGAATACCTGAGCGCCGAGCCCTGGGTCGACGGCTGCCATGGCCTGGCCTCGGTCAAGCCGCAGGACGGCGCCGTCGAGCACTTCTTCTTTCCCGGCTTCACTGCGCACACCGGCGGGCTGCTGCGCGAACGCGATGCTCTGGCGACCGAGACACCGCCGCCGGACGACGCACGAGCCCGGGCGCTGAAGGATCTGTGCGACCTGCTTCAGGAGCCCGGCGAGTGGATAATCAGCCTGTTCTGCTATCCGGAAGCGCCGCTCGACGCCTGGCTGCACGCGCTGACACGAGGCGAACGCAACTGCCTGCTGCTGGTGCCCGAAGGCGTCGCCGATGCGGCGCTCGAACGCTTCATCGGCGAACCTCTTCGGGCGCCCGCCGCGCTGCGACCAACGAGCATCGCGGCGCTCGCGCCGGGCGCACCGCCGCTTCGCCGCGGCCGCCTGCGAATCGCCCGAATCCCGTTCCTGCCTCAACGGCGCTACGACGAACTGCTGCGACTGTGCGACCTGAATTTCGTGCGAGGCGAGGACTCGTGGATCCGCGCGCACTGGGCCCGCCGCCCCTTCGTCTGGCAACCCTACGTGCAGGACGATGGCGCGCATCTGGTCAAGCTCGACGCCTTCCTGTCGCGCTTCGGCGAGGTCGCAGGAGCCGCCGCTGCCACAAGCGCGCCGGCATCGGACCCGGCATGGACTGCGATCGACGCGATGATGCGTACATGGTCCGGCCAGGGCGATCCGGCGGCCGGCGATCCGGCGGCCGGCGATCCGGCGGCCGGCGATCCGGTGGCGGCCTGGCATCGGTTCGAAGCTCGCCTCGAGACGATCGCGCCGTGCTTTCGCGACTGGACCGACAGCCTGCTGGCGCACCCCGACCTGGCCTCGACCCTGTTCAACTGGGCCCAACGAAAGTTATAATTTCAGGTTACCCAGCAGATCAAGCATCAGGATTCTTTCCACATGATGAAAATAGCCCAGGAACTCCGCGCAGGCAACGTCGTGATGATCGGCAAGGACCCGATGGTGGTCCAGCGGGCCGAGTACAACAAGGGCGGCCGCAGCGCGGCCGTCGTCAAGATGAAGCTGAAGAACCTTCTCAACAACTCCGGCACGGAGTCGGTCTACAAGGCCGACGAGAAGTTCGACGTCATCATCCTCGACAAGAAGGAAGTCAGCTACTCGTACTTCGCCGACCCGATGTACGTGTTCATGGACTCGGAGTACAACCAGTACGAGATCGAGGCCGAGAGCATGGGCGACGCGCTGAACTACGTCGAAGACGGCATGCAGTGCGAGGTCACCTTCTACGAAGGCCGGGCGATCTCGGTGGAATTGCCGAACTCGCTGGTTCGCGAAGTCGAATACACCGAACCGGCGGTCAAGGGCGATACGTCGGGCAAGGTCATGAAGCCCGCGCGCATCAAGCCCACCGGCTACGAACTGCAGGTACCGGCCTTCGTCGAGATCGGCGACAAGATCGAGATCGATACCCGGACCAACGAGTACCGGGCGCGCGTCAAGGCCTGAAGCCCGCTCGGCGCGGTTTCATCGACGCAAGTGCCGTAACACCGTTGCGCGCAGCGCCCGCAAGGGCACCGGCTTGACCAGGTAGCTGCAGCACCCGGCCAGCGCGCCGCGCGCCCGGTCGAACGGCGACGAGCGGCTCGTCAGCAGCACCACGGGCAGGCCGCGCAGCGCGCGATTCTTGCGGATCGTTCTCGTCAAGCGATAACCGTCGAGCTCGGGCATCACGACGTCGGCAAGCACCAGTTCGTAGCGCTGGATCTTCAGGCGATCGAGCGCCTCGTTTGCGCTGGCCATGCAGTCGCAATCGATTTCCATCTGCTCGAGCGCCGAAGCGAGCTGTCGACGCACCGTCGGACTGTCGTCGACGACCAGCACGCGCGGACGACGCAGTTGCCCGAAGTCCGACACGACGAGACCCGGATTCGCGGCCGCAACCAGCGCGCTCGCCCGCCGGTGCGCCGTCAGGCGATCGCTGCTCCGCTCGAGCACCGGCAGGACCCGGGCAACGAAGTTGTCGAGCAGCAGGTCGTCGGGACGGCGGGAATGCGTTTCGCGACGGCGCCCGATCCGCACGATCGCGTCGTCGGCGAGAACCCGGCCGAGCGCCTCCGCGAGCCGGCCGCTGCCGCTCGCCGTCATGTCGACCAGGGCGAGCTCGAACTGGCCTGGAAGCTGCGAGCTGGCGATCGAAAACCGATAGCGCCCGTGCCGCGCGTGGCGCAGCACGATTCCCAGCAGCCTGCGATAACGCTCCGGCATGCCGAACACGGCAAGCCGGAACTCCGGGCGTTCGTCGGCGGTCTGTGAACTCATCGTCGAAAGGCTCCGACGGACCTGAGGCTCCGATACGCTGCGCAATGCAAGCCGAGGCGCCTGGAACCTTCCTCCAGGCCGTTCAGTATCCGAGCGCGTTCGGCAGCCAGAGCGCCAACTCCGGCACGGCGATCAGCACGACCAGCAGCACCAGCATCGAGAAAACGAACCAGACCGCCCAGCGCGCCGTCTGCTCGATGCGCACGCCGGCCAGCCGTGCCGACACCATCAGGTTGACGGCCATCGGCGGCGTGAACTGGCCGATCGCGACCATGAAGGTCAGCAGCACACCGAACCAGACCGGATCCCATTGATAGAGTCTCATCAACGGCATCAGCAGCGGCACGAAGATCAGGAAGATCGAGATCCCGTCGAGCACCATGCCGATCAGCAGCAGCACGAGCACGACGATGGCCATCGTGCCGTAGGAACCGAGGCCGCTCGTTTCGGCGAGCCCGGCGATCGGATCGACGAGGCCGAGTGTGTTGACCGTGTAGGCAAAGATGCTCGCCAGTGCCACGACGATCATGATCACGCCGGAAACCTCGGCGGCCTCGACCAGGACCTCGAACATCTCGCGCAGCCCGATCGTTCGATAGACGACCATGCCGACGAAGAAGCCGTAGACCACGGCCACGACGGCGGCTTCGGTCGGCGTGAACCAGCCC
>CALLYQ010000368.1 GCA_937858875.1 uncultured Lautropia sp.
CGCGAGCCTGGCCGGCGCCGGCTACAGGGTCGTGGCGACGATCGCGACGTATACACATGTCGAAGGCGCCAGCCCGGGTTCGAGCGTGCTCGCCGGACTCGTCGACGCCCGCCTGCTCGTGACCAGCCTCGATCGCGAGGAGCCGATGGTCGAACTGGCGCACGAGGCGCTGGCGCGCGACTGGCCACGCATGCAGCTTTGGCTCGAGCAGGAACGCGAGTTTCTCGCGTGGCAGCGGCGACTGGCCGCGGAGCTCGAAACCTGGCAAAAGGCCGGTCGGCCTGCCGACCAACTGCTGCGCGGCGCCGCGCTTGCCGAGGCGACCGAGATGAGCGCCCAGCATCATCTCGCGCCCGAAGAAGATCGGTTCATCGCAGCCAGCCTCACAGCAGAGCGGCAGCGGACCGTCGAACTCGAGCGCACGCGCAGGCGGCGCCTGCGAGTTCTGGCAACGGCCTCGGTCCTGTTCCTCGCGATCGCGATCGTCGCCGGCGCGGGCTGGTACCAGAAGAACCAGCAAAGCGAAATGCTCAGGCAGCGAAACGCTTTGCTGCAAGGCCAGTTCGATGGCTTGTCGCGGGCACGCGAGGCTGCGGAACAGGAGAATCGCCGGGCAATGGCGCGAATCGCCGAGCTGCAGCTGACGATCGATCAGGCGCTGGCCGCGACGCGCGCGCAGGTGGCGTCGACATCGGACGGCGCAGGCTCGACGACGGGCACCGGTGCAGCTGCAAGTGCTGGTGCTGCTGCCGGTGCCGCTGACGAAGGCGGAGGCGGAGGCGGAGGCGATCCAGGCCGGCATCCTGCGGCGCCTGCCCCCGCCGTGCCATCGGCCCTCGTCGTCGAACAACTCGAGCGCGCCCGGGCGCAAGCCGGCCGGGTGGCCGAATACCAGGCTGACTACACTGCGGCGCAGGTCAACAACATCAGCCGCCAGCAGGAGGCACTGCGCAAGGCGCTTCCGGCCGCACGGCAGTAGCAAGCCAGGGCGAGTCCGGCCGCAACGAAGCCGATCCGCAGCCTCGTTTACAATACCCGGCTTTGCTGCGGCCGTGGCGGAATCGGTAGACGCACCAGGTTTAGGTCCTGGCGCTGCGAGGCGTGGGAGTTCGAGTCTCCCCGGCCGCACCAGTGCCGGCACCTGCCGGACCGTGGTGTCCCTGCGGTCACCTGACGGTGAACCTCTCTGAAGCTTGGAAACTTCCTGATGGCAACTCAAATCGAATCGACCGGCGAGCTCGAGCGCAAGCTGCAGATGGCCGTGCCGGTGGCCGACGTCAACCGCGAAGTCGAATCGCGGCTGCGCAAGCTCGCCCGCACGCTGAAGATGCCCGGGTTCCGCCCCGGCAAGGTGCCGATCAAGATGGTCCAGCAGTCTTATGGACCGCAGGTGCACGCCGAGGTGCTGAGCGACGCGCTCGGCAAGGCCTTCGGCTCCGCGGTCGAGGAACATGGGCTGCGCGTGGCGGGCCAGCCGCAGATCGAGGGTCGCGAGGGCGCGCCCGAGACCGAACTCGGCTTTACCGCGACCTTCGAGGTCTACCCTGAAGTCAAGCTCGGCGATGTCGGCACGCTCGAGGTCGAGAAGGTGGATACGCCGGTCGGCGACGCCGAGATCGACAAGACGATCGAGATCCTGCGCAAGCAGCGCGTGAGCTGGGAAGCGGTCGAACGCGCTGCGCAGGATGGCGATCGCGTCACGATCGACTTCGTCGGCACGCTCGACGATGTCGCCTTCGAAGGCGGCACGGCCAGCGACTTCCCGTTCGTGCTCGGCGAGGGCCGGATGCTGGCGGACTTCGAAACCGGTGTACGCGGCGCTTCGACCGGCGACAAGAAGACCTTCCCGGTCGCGTTCCCCGAGGACTACGGTTCGAAGGACCTGGCCGGCAAGACCGCGCAGTTCGAAGTCACCGTCAAGAAGATCGAGGCGCCCAAGCTGCCGGAAGTCGATACCGAGTTCGCGAAGGCGCTCGGCGTCGAGGGCGGCGAGCTCGACAAGATGCGCGCCGACATCCGCGCCAATCTGGAGCGCGAGGTCGGTCAGCGCGTGCGCACGCGCACGAAGGCCAGCGTGATGGACGCGCTGGCGAAGCTGTCGCAGTTCGAGCTGCCGAAGGCGCTGGTCGACAGCGAGAGCGAGCAACTGCTCGAGCGCGCGAAGGCCGACCTGCAGGCGCGCGGCATGGACCTGAAGAACCTGCCCGAGATCCCGGCCGACACCTTCGCCGAGCAGGCGCAGCGCCGTGTGCGGCTCGGGCTGATCGTCGCCGAGCTGGTCAAGGAGAACGGCCTGGCGGCCAAGCCCGACCAGATCCGCAAGCAGATCGAGGAGTTCGCGCAGGCCTACGAGAATCCGGCCGAAGTCGTTCGCTACTATTTCAGCGATCGCAACCGGCTGGCCGAGGTCGAGGCGCTGGTCGTCGAGCAGAACGTCGTCGACTGGGTCTTGTCGAAGGCGAAGGTCAACGAAAAACAGCTCGGCTTCGACGAGCTGATGGCCGAACAGCAGAGCTGATCCCGGGAACGCAAATGAGCTTCAACAGCATCGTCGAGGACCTCGTCAACGCGCAACTGGCCACGCGGCAGGAGCCGCAGGGCCTGGGCATGGTGCCGATCGTCATCGAGCAGAGCGGCCGCGGCGAGCGTGCCTACGACATCTACTCGCGGCTGCTGCGCGAGCGCGTGATCTTCCTGGTCGGGCCGGTCATGGACCAGACCGCGAACCTGGTCGTCGCGCAGTTGCTGTATCTCGAATCGGAGAACCCGGACAAGGATGTCTCGTTCTACATCAACTCGCCGGGCGGGTCGGTGTCGGCGGGGCTGGCGATCTTCGACACGATGCAGTTCATCAAGCCGAAGGTCAGCACGCTGTGCATGGGCATCGCGGCGAGCATGGGCGCCTTCCTGCTGGCGGCCGGCGACAAGGGCAAGCGCTTCGCGCTGCCGAACTCGCGGATCATGATCCACCAGCCTTCGGGTGGTGCGCAGGGCCAGGCGGCCGACATCGAAATCCAGGCGCGCGAGATCCTGTATCTGCGCGAACGGCTGAACAAGCTGCTGGCCGAAAAGACCGGTCAGCCGGTCGAACGCATCGCGCGCGACACCGATCGCGACAACTTTCTGTCCGCGGAAGATGCGGTAAGCTACGGACTCATCGACAAGGTGCTGACCAGCCGCGGCGAAGCCGCCTGAGCCTGCGCCCCGGAACGAGCATGGCGGAAAAGAAGGGATCGAGCGAAAAGCTTCTGTACTGCTCCTTTTGCGGCAAGAGCCAGCACGAGGTACGCAAACTCATTGCCGGCCCGTCGGTGTTCATCTGCGATGAATGCATCGACCTGTGCAACGACATCGTTCGCGACGAAGCACAGGCCGACGGCACGGCTGCCGGCCAGAAGGGCGGGCTGCCTACGCCCGCCGAGATCTGCGCGATCCTCGATCAGTACGTGATCGGTCAGGAGCCCGCAAAGAAGATCCTGTCGGTCGCGGTCTACAACCACTACAAGCGCCTGCGCCACAAGGCCCGCAAGGACGAAGTCGAGCTGTCGAAGAGCAACATCCTGCTCGTCGGCCCGACCGGTTCCGGCAAGACGCTGCTCGCGCAGACGCTCGCGCGCCTGCTCAACGTGCCCTTCGTGATCGCCGATGCCACGACGCTCACCGAAGCAGGCTACGTCGGCGAAGACGTCGAGAACATCATCCAGAAGCTGCTGCAGAACTGCAACTACGA
>CALLYQ010000369.1 GCA_937858875.1 uncultured Lautropia sp.
GGTCGCGACGGCCATTCCTGTGCGAGCGCAGCCGTGGCGCTGGCGAGGCCGACGGCAACGATGCCGGCGGCGGCGAGCGTTCGGAGCAGTTGTCGTTTCGTGTGCATGTGAGTGTCTCCTCGGGTTGGAAAAGCGTCCGGTCCGGAATCTCGAAGCAGAGATCGAACCGGTCGCCAGGTCACTGCGCTTTTGCGTCGCTCAAGGCATGCAGCCGCAGCCGCGGCCCTGCGTGCGCGAGCTGGCCGGGAATGTCATGGCCGATCAGTGGCGGCAGGCTCAAGGCGCTGTCGATCAGCGCATCGAGATCGACCCCGGTCCGGAAGCCTTCGAGGTGCAGCGCGTGCACCGCGTCTTCGGTACAGACGTTGCCTGACGCCCCCGGCGCATACGGGCAGCCGCCGAGGCCGCCAAGCGAGGCATCGAAGCGTTCGATGCCTGCGGCTGCCGCCGTCAGCACGTTGGCCACGCCGAGGCTGCGCGTGTTGTGGAAGTGCATCGTGAACAGGTGCCTGGGAAAACGCTCGCGCACCTCGGCGGCCAGGCGCCGGACCTGCGACGGATAGGCCATGCCGGTGGTGTCGCAGAGCGTGAACGCCGTGACGCCGAGTTTCGTGAAGCGATCGACCCAGCCGAGCACTTCGGCGCCGGCGACGTCGCCCTCGAACGGGCAGCCGAAGCAACACGACAGCGATACGTTGATCGGGGTGTCGTTTCGGGCGGCGAGCGCGACCACCGACGACAGCGCGTCGAACGAGGCCTCGCGACTCATCTTCAGGTTCGCGCGATTGTGCGACTCCGAGACCGACATCACGATGTTCAGTTCGTCGGGCCGGCACGCGAGTGCACGTTCGGCACCGCGCAGGTTCGGCACGAGTACCGTGTACTCGACGCCCGGCACGCGCTCGATCGCCTGCATCACCTGCTCGGCATCGGCGAGTTGCGGGATCGCTTTCGGCGAGACGAAGGACGTGACCTCGATACGGGCCAGGCCGCAGTGGCTCAAGCGATCGATCAGCGCGACCTTGTCGGCCGTCGGTACGAAGCGGGATTCGTTCTGCAGGCCGTCGCGCGGGCCGACGTCGCAGATCTGGATGAGGGGCGAGGGTGTCACGGGAACGGCTCCTTCATTCGATCACGCGCCGCGCGCGCAGCGCCGCGATCCGTTCGGTGTCGAGGCCGGCATCCGCCAGCACGGTGTCGGTGTGTTCGCCGAGGCGCGGCGCGCGCTCGCGCAGCGCACCCGGCGTCGCGGCGAGCTTGGGCACGAAGCCCGGCATCGTGACCGACTCGCCGTCGTAGGCAGTGCTGTCCACGATCATGTCGCGCGCCAGGTACTGCGGGTCGGAGGCGATGTCGGCGACCGTGTAGATCCGGCCGGCCGGGACCTTCGCGGCGTCCATCGCCTCGAGCACCTGCGCGACGCTGCGTGGTCGCGTCCACTGTTCGATCGCCGCGTCGATCTCGGCGACGCGCTGAACGCGTCCGGGGTTGCCCTGCAGATCGGACTGCGCCGCGAGGTCTTCGCGCCCGATGCACTGCATCAGCCGGCGGAAGATCGTGTCGCCGTTGCCGGCGATCAGCACGATGCCGTCGCTGCAACGGTAGGCGTTCGACGGCGCGATGCCGGGAAGCGCGCTGCCGGCCGGTCCACGCACCACGCCGCTGGCCGCGTACTCGGGCAGCAGGCTCTCCATCATGTTGAACACCGACTCGTAGAGCGCCACGTCGATTTCCTGCCCCGGGCCGCCGTGCACCTTGCGGTGGTACAGCGCCATCAGCACGCCGATCGTGCCGTGCAGCGCCGACAGCGAGTCGCCCAGCGAAACGCCGACGCGCACCGGGATCTCGCCGGGCTGGCCGGTCAGGTGGCGCAGGCCGCCCATCGCTTCGCCGATCACCCCGAAGCCCGGGCGGTCGCGATACGGTCCTGTCTGCCCGTAGCCGGAGATGCGCAACATGATCAGCCCCGGATTGCGCGCGCTCAGCGACGCGTAGTCGAGGCCCCATTGCTCCATCGTGCCGGGACGGAAGTTCTCGATCAGCACGTCGGCCTCGGACGCCAGTTGCCGCACGAGCTCCTGTCCTTCCGGGTGGCGCAGGTCGATCGCTACCGAGCGCTTGTTGCGCGACTGAACGTGCCACCAGAGCGAAGTGTCGTTGCGCAGCACGCGCCAGTGGCGCAAGGGATCGCCGGTGCCCGGCGGTTCCACCTTGATGACGTCGGCACCGAAATCGCCGAGCATTCGCCCGCAGAACGGGCCGGCGATCAACTGACCGAGTTCGATGACTCTCAGGCCGGCCAGTGGCAGCTTCTTTCCGGTGGACATCGTCGGTCGGCCTCCGTGCATTGGCGAGGGGAACGCCCGGACTTTAGCCAGACCCGTCTCGCGAAGCCATCGAAACCGGTCGAACCGAGCCTCAACCTGTAGTTGAGGCTTCGCTCAGCTCGTCGAAAAGCAGTCGCGCCGGAGCCGACAGGGTGTCGTCGGAGCAAGAGCCGAGCAGCAGTTCGCGATGCGCCCAAGGCTCGTCGAGCGCCAGGATCGCCAACCCCATGGCCGTCGAATAGAGTCGTGCCGTCCCCTCGGGCATCACCGCGACGCCGAGGCCGGCCTGCACGAAACGGCAGGCGACATCGAAGCTTCGCGCCTGCACGGGCATCGCGAAGGGACCGTCGGCGTGTTCGTGCAGCAATTGCACGAGCGAGCTGCCGGGTTCGAGCCCGACGACCGGCTCCCCCCGCAACTCGGCGAACGCGATCTTGCGGCGGCGGGCCAGCTTCGTGCCGCTGCGCACGACGATGCACAATCGATCCGAGCGATATGCGACGGCACGAATCTGCAGATGGGCAACGGTCGACGAGAAGATGCCCAGTTCGAGCCGGCCGTCGATCAGCCGCATCACGATCGCCTCGCTGGTCAGTTCGGTCAGGTCGATCCGGATGGCCGGACGGCGTGCCGCGAAGGCGCTGAGGTCTTCGGGCAGGAATTGCGTCATCGCAGACGCGTTCGCACCGAGCCGGACGGTGCCGGAGCGGCCTTCGCCGAACGCGCTCATCTCGGCCTGCATCCGCTCGAAATCGAACAGCATCTGCCGCGCGTGTGCGATCAGTGCGCGACCGGCCTCGGTCGGTACGGTGCCCGAAGCACGCCGCTCGAACAGCATCACGCCGAAGCGCTGCTCCAGGTCGAGCAGGCGCTTGCTGACTGCCGCGAGCGTCAGCGACGCACGTCGCGCCGCCGCGGTCAGGCTGCCGCTGTCGGCGATCAGCACCACGAGCTGAAGCGTCGACAGGTCGAGTCGCTTCATTCCGTGGCTAGGCGCAGCGGTACGATCGCGAAAGCTTCGACGCTCTCGGCGACTAGAACACCAGCAGCGGCAACTGCGCGAACCCGCTTCCCGGATAAACCGCGCGTACGGCGTCCTGCCCCGGTACCGGATCGAGGCGCGTCGTGCCGTCGAGCAGTTCCTCGAACAGCACGCGAAGCTCCAGCCGCGCGAGCGGCGCGCCCGGACAGACGTGGGCGCCGGCGCCGTAGAGCAGATTGTCGTCGGGATTGCGATCGAGCCGGAATTCGTCGGGGTCGCCGAAGACCTCCTCGTCGCGATTGGCCGACGCCCACAGCACGGTCAGACGCTCGCCGGCGGGCAGGTGACAGCCGCCGACCTGGACCTCGCGGGCCGTGATCCGGCGGTTCGAGATCAGCGGCGCATGGATGCGCAGGATCTCGTCGATGGCCGCGGGCAGCAGCGACCGGTCGGCGCGCAATCGCTCCTGGATACGCGGATTGGCTGCAAGGAAATGCGCGACGATGCCGACCGAAGCGGCGATGGTGCCGAGTTCGCCGACGGTCCAGTTGCGAACGATCGAGACGATCTCCTCGTCGCTCAGCGGCCGGCCTTCGATGCGCTCGTGCAGCAGCGAAGTGGTCAGGTCGTCGGCCGCCTGCTCGCCGGCGGCGCGACGCTCGTCGAGCAGCGCCGAGATGTAGCCGTCGAACTGCAAAGCGATCGCATCCATCGCGACGCGGTCGCGCGCGAGCGTGGCCTCGCGGTTCTTCTTCGTCCATTCGCGCAGCGGCTCGTGCAGCGAGGCCGGCCAGCCCATGAACGCGCATTGAACGCGCAGCGCGAACACCTCGGCGAATTCCGACATCATCCGGACCAGTTCGCCGGTGGGCAGGCCGGCGACGAGTTCGCGTGCGATCTCGCGGCATTCCGGCTCGAAGGCGTCGACGATTTCAGGCGTGAAGTAGCGGTCGACGATCTCGCGATAGCGCGTGTGCTCGGGCGGGTCCATGCCGTTGGGCACGTTCAGGTGGACCGATACCGCGTTCGAAAAGCTCTGGTGATCGTGCAGGATACGAAGCACCTCGGCGTGCCGGAATACCGACCAGCCGAGGAAATCGCTGTGCGCGATCGGGCAGCGTGCGCGCATTTCGTCGTAGGCAGCGATCTGGTCGGCCAGGACCTCCGGGGACCGGGGATCCCAGAGTTCGTGCGGGTTCTCGCTCATGACATGCCTTGTCCACCGTATCGATCCAAGGATGGATCGCTCGGGACGCAACGTCAATGCGTCATGTCAAGGTGCGCGATGTCGAGCTGCGCCGTATCGAGGCATACAGGCGGAGGCGACGCGGGCTTCCCGGTCCGCGCGCCTCGAACCGTCTCAATGCGCTTTCACGCCTGCCCGATCGACCACGGTCTTCCACTTCTGCAGATCGGCCTGGACCAGGTCGGCGAGCTGTTCCGGCGTACCCCCGAGCGCGCTCAGGCCGAGGGTCGAGAAGCGTTCCCGCGTTCTTTCCGATTCAAGCGCCTTGCCGATCTCGGCATTCAGGCGCGCGATGATCGGCTCGGGCGTGCCGGCCGGCACGACGACCCCGAACCAGGAGCTGGAAACGAACGACGGCAGGCCGACCTCGGCGGCGCTCGGGACCTCCGGCAGCGCGGGGCTGCGTTTCTCGCTGGTGATGACCAGCGGGCGCAGCTTGCCGCTGCGGATGTGCGGCGCCTGTACGGCGGCGGTGTCGACAGCCACCTGGACATGTCCGCCCAAGACTGCGGTGATCGCCGGGGCGCTGCCCGAAAAAGGCACGTGTTGAAGCTTCGCATCGGCAAGGGTGTTGAGCAGCTCGCCGGTCAGATGGCAGACGGTTCCGTTTCCGCAGGACGAGTAGTTGAACCCCTCCGAACTGGAACGCGCCTGTTCGAGCAATTCGCTCAAGGTCGCTGCCGAGGTGCCTGGGCCGACCGAGACGATGTACGGCACTTCCGCCGCCAGCGCTACCGGGGCGAAGCTCTTGACCGGGTCGAAGTTAAGCTTTTCGTGCAGCAAGGGAAGGACGGTGAGCTGGCCGGCGCTGGCCAGCGACAGCGTATAGCCGTCCGGCTGCGCGCGGGCGACGGCTTCGGCCGCGATCGCGGTGCCGGCGCCCGGGCGGTTCTCGGGCACCACCGGCTGTCCGAGGCTTTCGCTCAGCTCAACGGCGAGCAGGCGGCCGATCGTGTCGGCGGCGCCGCCAGGCGGGAACGGGATGACGATCTTCAGCGGCTTCGAAGGCCACCCGTCTTCGGGCCCGGCGGCGGCTGTCGTCGTGCCGATGCCAAGCACGGCAGACAGCAGCGCGACCGGCAGAGCCTTGCGCAGTCTGAAGCTTGTTGTGCGAGCGGAGAAACCGTGCTTGAGGATGTCGACGATCTGGAGGTTCATGGCTCGAGGAGACGCCTTCCGGCGTGTTTGCTGAGGAACTCCCGAGCCTAGGGCCCCTGCTTCTCCAACAGAACGATCTATAACGACTTTGCATATTCGCCGAGCGCGCTTGGCGAGCCGGGAGATCGGATCAGAAGATGTCCGGCTCCGGCACCGGCGCCCCGAACGCCGTTTCAAGGAAGTCGAAATCGCAGCCCTGGTCGGCCTGCAGGATGTGGCGGTTGAACATCCAGCCGTAACCGCGCTCGTAACGCGGCGGCGGCGGTGTCCAGGCCGCGCGGCGGCGCGCGAGTTCCTCGTCGCTGACTTCGAGGTGGATGCGGCGCGCCGGCACGTCGACGCTGATCGTGTCGCCGGTGCGCAGCAGCGCCAGCGGGCCGCCGATCCAGGATTCGGGCGCGCAGTGCAGCATGCAGGCGCCGTAGCTGGTGCCGCTCATCCGTGCGTCGCTCAGGCGCAGCATGTCGCGCACGCCCTGTTTCACGAGCTTGGTCGGAATCGGCAGCATTCCCCATTCGGGCATGCCCGGACCGCCCTGCGGGCCGGCGTTGCGCAGCACGAGGATGTGATCGGGCGTCACGTCGAGCTCCGGATCGTCGATCGCCGCCTTCATCGCCGGATAATCGTCGAAGACCAGCGCCGGGCCGGTGTGCTTCAGCAGCCGAGGTGCACAGGCGCTCGGCTTGATCACGACGCCGTCGGGCGCCAGGTTGCCGCGCAGTACGGCGAGCGCGCCTTCGGCGTAGATCGCGTTCTCCGACGTGCGGATCACGTCATCGTCGTGGACCTCGGCATCGGCGATGTTCTCGCCAAGCGTCTTCCCATTGGCGGTTCGGGCGTCGAGCTGCAGGTGCCCGGCGATTCGCTTCATCAGCGCCGGCAGGCCGCCGGCGTAATAGAAGTCTTCCATCAGGTAGCGGTCGCCGCTGGGCCGGATGTTCGCGATCACCGGCACCTTGCGGCTTGCCGCGTCGAAGTCGTCGAGGCCGATCGGGTGGCCGGCACGGCGCGACATCGCCACCAGGTGGATGATTGCGTTCGTCGAACAGCCCATCGCCATCGCCACCGCGATGCCGTTCTCGAAGCTGGCACGATCGAGCAGCCTGGCCGGCGCGAGGTCTTCCCAGACCATCTCGACGATCCGGCGGCCGCAGTCGGCGCTCATCCGCGGATGGCCGGCGTCGGCGGCCGGGATCGACGAGGCGCCGGGCAGCGTCATGCCGATCGACTCGGCGATGCCCATCATCGTGGCCGCCGTGCCCATCGTCATGCAGGTGCCGTGGCTGCGCGCGATGCCGGCTTCGAGCTCGATCCATTCGCGTTCGCCGATGTTGCCGGCACGTCGCTCGTCCCAGTATTTCCAGGCGTCCGAGCCGGAGCCGAGCACCTTGCCCTTCCAGTTGCCGCGCAGCATCGGCCCGGCGGGCAGGAAGATGCAGGGCAGGCCCATCGAGAACGCACCCATCAACAGCGCCGGGGTGGTCTTGTCGCAGCCGCCCATCAGCGCCGCGCCGTCGACCGGATGGCTGCGCAGCAGCTCCTCGGTCTCCATCGCCAGCAGGTTGCGGTAGAGCATCGTCGAGGGCTTGACGATCGGCTCAGACAGCGACATCGCCGGCAGCTCCAGCGGCAGGCCGCCGGCCTGCAGCACGCCGCGCTTGACGTCTTCGACACGCTCGCGCAGGTGCGAGTGGCACTGGTTGATGTCGCTCCAGGTGTTGACGATCGCGATGACCGGCTTGTCCTTCCAGTCGGCCGGGCCGTAGCCCATCTGCATCAGCCGCGAGCGGTGGCCGAAGGAACGCAGGTCGTCGGGGGCGAACCAGCGCGCGCTGCGCAGGCTGTCGGGGGTTCGGCGGCTCATCGCGCTTGTCTCGTGTCGTCGGTATCCGGCGATGATAGCGGCCCGGTCGCTATCATCGCGATTCCTCACCGCTGCCGACCCGATGCCCTGCGCTTCTACGAACGGCTGGGTTTCGTCGCCTCGCATCACGGGTTGAAACTCAGGCTCTGAAGCGCGCAGCAGGCTCATGTGCTTGAATTGAAGGCCGTAAGCCCCGATATCCGGTGCTGGCCTGCCCGGCGCGCCTGGCGACCTGACTGGCGCGGCATTTTTCCGGTTCCTTTCTTCTTTAGCGACGATGATGTCTACAACCAAGGAAACCCTCGGCTTCCAGACCGAAGTGCGTCAGCTGCTGCAGCTGATGATCCATTCCCTGTACAGCAATCGCGAGATCTTCCTGCGCGAGCTGGTGTCCAACGCCTCCGATGCCTGCGACAAGCTGCGCTACGAAGCGCTGAACCAGCCCGAACTGTACGAAGACGACAGCGACCTGAAGATCCGCGTCGATTTCGACAAGGAAGCGCGAACGATCACCGTTTCCGACAACGGTATCGGCCTGGCACGCGACGAGGCGATCGAACACCTCGGAACGATCGCGAAGTCGGGCACCCGTGAGTTCTTCGGCCAGCTTTCGGGCGATCAGGCCAGGGATGCTCAGCTGATCGGCCAGTTCGGCGTCGGTTTCTATTCGTCTTTCATCGTGGCCGACAAGGTCACGGTCGTCTCGCGCCGTGCCGGGGTGCCCTCCGATCACGCCGTGCGCTGGGAATCCGACGGCAGCGGCGAGTTCACGATCGAACAGATCGAGAAGGCCGGCCGTGGCACCGACGTGATCCTGCACCTGCGGCCCGACGAGGCCGACGCCGACGCGGACAGCTTCAGCGAGCTGCTGTCGGGCTGGCGCCTGAAGTCGATCGTCACGAAGTACTCCGACCACATCTCGCTGCCGATCGAGATGCGCAAGGAGGAATGGGACCAGGACAAGGGCGAGCAGCGCCGGCTCGACGAATGGGAAACGGTCAACCAGGCGAGCGCGCTGTGGGCGCGCTCGAAGTCCGAGATCACCGACGAGCAGTACAAGAGCTTCTACACGCATCTGTCGCACGACGGGGGCGAGCCGCTGGCCTGGACGCACAACCGCGTCGAGGGCCGCACCGAGTACACGCAGCTGCTGTACATCCCGTCGAAGGCGCCATTCGACATCGGCGACCGCACGCATCGCCACGGCCTCAAGCTCTATGTGCGTCGCGTTTTCATCATGGACGACGCCGAGCAGTTGCTGCCGGCCTACCTGCGCTTCGTGCGCGGCGTCGTCGATTCGAACGACCTGCCACTGAACGTCTCGCGCGAGATCCTGCAGGAGAGCCGCGACGTCAAGGCGATCCGCGACGGCTGCACGCGGCGCGTGCTGACGATGCTCGAGGAACTTGCCGAGAACCAGGCCGACAAGTACGCCGGTTTCTGGAGCGAATTCGGCCAGGTGCTCAAGGAAGGCCTGGGCGAGGACTTCGGCAACCGCGATCGGCTGGCCAGGCTGCTGCGTTTCACGAGCACGCAGTCCGAAGGCGATGCCCAATCGGTCTCGCTGACCGACTACGTCGAGCGGATGAAGGAAGGCCAGGAGAAGATCTACTACCTGACCGCCGACACGCTGCAGGCCGCGCGCAGCAGCCCGCACCTCGAGGTGTTCCGTCGCAAGGGCGTCGAAGTGCTGCTGATGGCCGACCGCGTCGACGAATGGATGCTCGGTTTCCTCGACAGCTTCGATGGCCGCGAGCTGGCCTCGGTGGCCCGTGGCGGACTCGACCTCGGCAAGCTCGAAGACGAGGCCGAGAAGGCGCAGGCCAGGGAAGCCGGCGAGAAGTTTCGCGAGCTGACCGAGCGGGTCAAGGCCTCGCTGGGCGACGCGGTCAAGGAAGTGCGGGTCACGCACCGCCTGACCGATTCGGCCTCGTGCCTGGTCTCCGACGAAGGCGACATCAGCGGCCACCTCGAGCGGCTGCTCAAGCAGGTCGGCCAGAAAGGGCCCGAGCGCAAGCCGATCCTCGAGATCAATCCCGAGCATCCGCTGGTCGCGCGGCTCGAGGCCGACCTGAAGGGCGACGACGTCACGCGCGTCGACGACTGGTCGCGACTGCTGCTCGACCAGGCGCAACTGGCCGAAGGGGGACAGCTCGAAGATCCGGCGGGCTTCGTGCGGCGGCTGAACCGGATGCTGCTGTCGATCGGGCAGGCGAGCTGAGGGGG
>CALLYQ010000370.1 GCA_937858875.1 uncultured Lautropia sp.
AACAACGCGAACAGCGTGAGCAAGCGCGACTCGGTGCCGACGAACGGCCGCTCGGTCAGCGACAGCAGCCAGGCGATAGCCTTCTCGGTGGCGGGCGTCAGGTCGAACTGCGCCTCGTCCGTGCCCGGCTTGTAGAACTTGCGCAGCCAG
This sequence comes from uncultured Lautropia sp., assembly GCA_937858875.1. Lineage (GTDB taxonomy): Bacteria > Pseudomonadota > Gammaproteobacteria > Burkholderiales > Burkholderiaceae_E > Zeimonas. Next base: position 151 of record CALLYQ010000370.1, read on the forward strand.
CCCTTGTCGGGCGCGGCCCAGTCGTTCAGGTAATCCTGCGCGCCCTTGGGGTACGCCTCCGCTCCCGACTGCTCGCGCAGGGAAAACAGCTGATCCTCCAACGCCTCGGCGAGATCCGCCTCGCTCATCACCCGCACGTTCGGCGCCACGAACACCCGGTGCAGGAAGCTCCCGACCAGCGGCGCGTGCGGCGAGGCCAGCAATCGCCAAGCCGGGTGACGGTCGCGCAGGGTGGAGAGGGTGGCGTGGTCCAAAGTGACAAGCTCGCGGGATCACAGGCGCGTCTGGCATGAGCCGAACGGCCTGGGTTCATGCATTTTGGTGATGGGCGGTTGCTTGGACAGTCAGGCGACCGCTGCACCGAAGAGCTCGTCCATTGGAACGACAGGGTTCACAAGACCCTCATGCGTCGGCGTTGCCGGCTTTCGCCAGCACCGCGGCACGACGGGCCACAAGGTGCGCCTCGACGTCGGCGTGACCGACGACCTCGCCAGAAGCGATCTGCGCGCGCGCGGTATCCACCTTGGCTCGCAGGAACGCGTCGTACTCGCGTGCCTGCCGTTGACGCTCGACAAACTCACGCATCAGCTCCCGGACCACTTGCGACGCCGGGCGATGGATTGCCTCGGCCTCGGCCATGAAGGCGTCCCGCAGTTCGGGCTCCAGCTTCATGCTGAACACGGCTTCCTTGGACATGCCGGCTCCAAAATTTCGGGTATGGACAAAGTGTATACAAGATTGATACCGGGGCGCCATGCTGGCGCCGCTGGCAAGCCGAGGTCATGCGCAGCGCCGATTCTGCAGACGGGGTCTGCGAAATCCCGATGGCCTCTGGCAATTCCGAAGGAAGGGGCGGCGCGCGCAAGTCGCTGGTTCGCGGGGCACGGCACGACTCGCGGACTTGTCTTCTCGCGCAATTCGCACAAGAAAAAAGCCAGGCCGAACGGCCTGGCTTTTCGAGTCTTGGTGGAGCGGAGGAGGATCGAACTCCCGACCTTCGCATTGCGAACGCGACGCTCTCCCAGCTGAGCTACCGCCCCAAGAGCCGGAGATTATACACAGTTTCAGGCCTCGCCCTGCTCCCGGTTCGCCCCCTCCAGCACCCGCAGCAGCGACGAGGTATCGTCCCTGCCCCAGCCGTTGCCGACCAGCGCGTTCAGTTGCTGAGAGACCAGCGCGGTGGCCGGCAGCGACAGCCCCAACGCCTGCGTCATCGCAACCGCGAGCCCGAAATCCTTCTGGTGCAGCCGCGCCTCGATGCCGGCGGCGAAGTCGCGCGCGGCCATCTTCGGGCCCATCATGTCGAGCATCCGGCTGCCGGCCATGCCGGCCTGCAGCGCGACCAGCATCTTGTGCGGATCGACGCCGTTGCGCTGCGCGAACAGCGTCGCCTCGGCGATGCCCTGGATGTTGATCACCTGGACCATCTGGTTGCAGGCCTTGACCACCTGTCCGGCACCATTGCCGCCGATGTGCGTGATCGTCTTGCCGAGCTTCTCGAGCAGCGGCCGGGCTCGCTCGAGCACCTCGGCCTTGCCGCCGACGATGATCGACAGGCTCGCCGCCTGCGCGCCCATCGTGCCGCCCGAGACCGGGCAGTCGAGCATCTCGACGTCTCGTTCGGCCAGGCGCTGCGCGAATTCGCGCGTGGCCACGGCCGAGATCGTCGAGAAGTCGATGACGACGGTGCCGGCCGCTGCCGCCGAGGCCACGCCGCGCTCGCCGAACAGCACCTGCTCGACGTCTTCTGTCGCCGTGACGTTCGTGCAGACGAACTCGGCCTCGCGCGCCGCTTCGGCCGGCGTCGCGACCCAGCGCGCGCCGCGCTCGACGAACGGCTGCGCGGCCTCGCGCCTGCGCGTATTGACGATCAGTTCGTGGCCGGCCGCCATCAGGTGGCCGATCATCGGCGCGCCCATCGCGCCGGCTCCGATGAATCCGATCCTTGCCATCGATTGTTCTCCGGGAGTGTCGTTCGGGAAGGTTTGCAACGAGGCGCCTGCCGGCGCCATGCGCGTGATTCTGCCGCTGCCCTTCGCTACTTCTGCCTGCGCATCAGCCGCTCGAGCGTGCGCGGGTCGACCTCGGGCGCAAACAGCTCGATGAAGCTCAGCGCGAAACCGCGCAGGAAGGCGTCGCGGCGCACGGCCAGCTTCACGCGGTTCGTGCCGAACAGCGCGCCGGCCGACATTGCGACCAGACCCTTGTCCTGCGCAGCGTCGTAGCCGAGATCGGCCATGATGCCGACACCGAGTCCGACCGAGACGTAGGTCTTGATCACATCGGAGTCGACGGCGGCGAGCACGATGTCGGGCTTGAGCCCTGCCTCGGCGAACGCGCGGTCGATACGACGTCGGCCGGCGAACTCCTCGACATAGGTGATCAGCGGGTATTTGACGAGCGCCTGCAGCACCGGCGTCTGGCCGGCCAGCGGGTGCTTGGCCGGCACCAGCACGACGTGCTCCCAGTCGTAGGACGGGATCGCGAGCAGATCGTCCTGGTCTTCGGGGACCTCGGTGGCGATCGCGAAATCCGCCTGGCGCGCGAGCACCAGTTCGGTGATCTGCTTCGGCGAACCCTGCAGCAGCGTCAGCCTGACTGCCGGGTAGCGGCGACGGAACTCGCCGATCACTGCGGGAAGCACATAGCGCGCCTGCGTATGCGTCGTGGCCACGCGCAGCTCGCCGGTATCGCGGGCGCGAAAGTCTGCAGTGACCTGCTCGATGCCGGCCACCTCGGCGAGGACGCGTTCGGCGCGTGCAAGCACCGCCTTGCCGGGTTCGGTCAGCCCGAGGATGCGCTTGCCGTGACGCACGAACACGTCGACGCCGAGCTCGGCTTCGAGCTCGAGGATGCCGCGCGACAGCGCCGGCTGCGAGGTGCCGATCGCCTGCGCGGCGCGCGTCAGGCTGAAGCCATGCTGTGCGGTTTCGCGCACGAAGCGCAGTTGCTGGAGGTTCATTCGAATTCTTCGTTGCTGGTGTCGCTTTGGTCCGATTCGCGCTTCGATTCAGCGATGGCAGGCGCGATCAGGGAAATAGCGGTCGCAGAAATAGCACGGGCCGGCCGGCAGCCACCCGGGCACCGCGTACCAGCGCTGCCGGATGTCCTCGAGCACGGTATCGCGATAGGCCTCGTAGCGGAAACCGTGACCTTCGATCAGATGGAAGGTCACGCCGCGCAGCTCGATCTGCTTGAACTCGACGCGATCGAAGTACGGCTCGTAGTCGGCCGGCACGAAGCGGGCGTCCTTGCGCACGACGAGCACATTGCGGCCGGCCAGCGCGCGCAGGTCGGTCATCATGTCGTCGTGCCGCGCGTGGCTGGAACCGCGGCCGAACACGAACACGTACTCGCCGAGCGAATGGGCCAGCGTCACGGCCGGCGAGTAGCCGGACGACGCGAACGCGAACCGGCCGCGCCAGGGTTCGAGCGCTTCGACCAGTTCGTCGGCGTGCACGGTCATCACGAGCCCCGGGTAGCCCTTCCAGTGGCGGAAGGTCTCGGTCGGCAGCGCGACCAGCACGCCGATCAGGATCCAGTGCGCCAGCGCGATGCCGCCGGCCACCACCAGCGCCCGCGCTCGCGCGCGCGAACCCGACACCAGCACGAAGAAAAGCACGGCGGGCAGCACGAAGCTGGCGAGCCAGTGCAGACCGATTGTCTTCACCGGCGACAGCAATGCGAAGATGACGAGCGGCACCAGCGCCAGCCAGCGCAGCACGCTGGCGTCGGCGCGCGCACCGGCCGAATCCCGCGATGGCACCGCAGCGCCGAGGCGTCTTTCGTCGCCGGGCGCGTCTGGTTCCTCCGGCAACGGTTCCCCCGGCACCGCATCGCCGGACACCGGCCCGCGCAGCAGCCGCCAGGCCACCGCCGGAGTCAGCACGTAGACGAACGAGAGGGCGTAGAGCAGCGGCGTCTCGAGCGACCAGCCATCGCTGTCGTGCCGGTTGACGATGTTGAACATCACGTTGGGCCAGCAGTTCGCCGCGTTCCAGGCGATCTGGATCACGGCGGCAGGCAGCGAACCGAGGATCACCCACAGCAGCCCGACGATGCGCCGGCGCTCGGGCCGCCAGATCGAGTGAACGAAGATCGCGATCGCCAGCAGCCCGGCGAAATACTTCGACATCAGCGCAGCGGCCAGCATCAGGCCGGCGAGCAGGAAGTCGGCGATGCGGCCCGATCGCTGCGCGCGTACATAGAAGAGCACGCACAACGCCGAAAAGATCATCAGCGGGATGTCGGTGGTGATCGCGACGTTCACCGCGTTGAGCGGCACCAGCAACGTCAGCGTGCCTGCCGTCCAGGCCAGCGCTTCGCCGTAACGACGCAGGAGCGCAACGGCGAGCAGGGCGACCACCGGCGGTGCCAGCACGGCCGGCAGGCGCAGCACGAAGGGCTCCAGTGACAGCGCCGACAGCGGAGCGAGCCACCAACCGATCATCGGTGGATGATCGTAATAGCCCCAATCCGGGTACTGGCCCCAGATCGTGAAGTAGGCTTCGTCGCTGGTGAACGGCAAAACCGCGGCCAGCACCGCACGCAGCAGCGTGAGTACGGCCACGGTTGCAAGGAACACCCGGCGCGCGGCCGCGGGCTCGTCGATCCGCTGTTGAAGTCTGTCGATCATCGATCGGGCGGGAATCCGGAGGAGAGAAGAAGAAATCGGGCAGAACCGGCGCAGGCATGACACCCGACCCCCGAATGATGGCAAAAAAAAAGCGCACATCGCTGTGCGCCTCAAATGGCAGCATCGCTGCCTCTCCTCCTCCTCGATACGCTCGCGTCGGCCGCCCTGCCGGCCCGGTCCGGGATGGTACTGGCCGGTTGACCCGGCTCTTTTTGCGCCTTTCCCTTACACGCGGAATGCCGCGAATCCTAATCAATCGAAGCCCGCAAGTCCATGACTTTTTTGTCCACGACAAGCTCGGACAGATTCGCGCCGAATTATGACAATTCTGACAAAAAATAAAGGCGACCCTTAGTTCATCAGAGCAAGATTCCTGCCAGCCCCCCAAAAAGGGGCGAAGGACTTCGCCCCATCCGACAGCCGCGGCCAGTCAGCGCGCCCGGTCCACCCAGGCGAGCATGCTCAGGGCGAGTGCAAATGCCACGACGCTCGGGATCGCAACCGACACCAGCGGCGGCCAGGTGTTCAACAGGCCCAGGTGCGAGAACAGCCCGTTGAGGAAGTGAAAGCCGATGCCCAGCATGATGCCGGCGAAGACCTTGTAGCTGGTCCCGCCCGAACGCACTTGCAGATAGGCGAAGGGAAGCGCCAGCGCCATCATCACGATCACCGCCAGCGGGTAGACGATCTTCTTCCACAACGCGATTTCGTAGCGATGCGTGTTCTGCGCATTCTCGCGCAAGTGCTCGATGTAGCTGAGCAGGCTCGCTCCCGACATGCGGTCGGGTTCGACGAGCAGCACGCCCAGCAGCTGCGGCTTGACCTCGGTGAGCCAGGTCATCGTCTCCGCGGTCCTGCGCTGGGTCCCCACGGCAGGCGATCCCAGTTCCTGTCCGACGTCGCTGAAGCTCGTTTCGACGGCTTCGTGCAGGTCCCAGCCGTTGCTGCCGTTGTAGCGCGCGCTGCTCGCGTCGACAAGCCTGAGCAGCTGCATCTCGCGATCGAACTCGAAGATGTGGACGTTGCGCAGCTCGCCATCGGGCAGCAGTTCGCCGATGTTGACGAAACGCATCAGGCTTCCGGTGCCGGCCGGATCGCGCGCCGTGTCCTTGATCCACAGGCCCGAGCGAAACTGCCCGGTCACCGAGCCGCCGATCGCCGACAGCCTCAGCTGCTGCGCCATCCGATCGGCCGTCGGCGACGCAAGCTCGCCGATCAGCGCCGTGAATACGGCCAGTCCGAGCCCGACGCGCGCCACGACCGACAGCGCACGCCGCCGTCCGAGGCCGGCAGCGCGCATTGCCGTGTACTCGGAATGCGCGGCAAGCTGAGACAGCGCATAGATCGTGCCGATCAGCGCGGCGATCGGCATCAGCTCGTAGACGTGCGTGGGCAGGCCGAGAAGCACGAAGGCCAGCGCGTGCTGGAGCCGGTAGCCGCCGCGCCCGACCGCGTCGAGCTCGTTGATGAAATCGAAGAACGCGAACAGGGCCAGGAAGCCGAGCAGCACGAAGGCAACGGCGACAAGGATCTCGCGCCGCATGTAGCGACCGACGAGGATCATCCGGCCCCCCGCAGTCGCAAGCCTGCCAGCCAGGACCTGCGCGGCAGCTGGATGCGTCGCCGGAACATCCAGGCGACGAGCACCGCCAATCCTGCGTGCACGACCCAGACGCCGATCGAAAAGCCGATCCGCTCCTGCGCGACCCATGCCTGCACGATCGACATCAGGTTGTTGTAGAGCACGTAGAGCAGCAGCGCGGCGAACAGGTTGACCGAGCGGCCGATGCGCGGATTCATCGCCGACAGCGGGATCGCCAGCAGCGCTACCAGAATCGCCGAGATCGGCTGCCCGATCCGCCACAGCAGCTCGGCCTGATTGCGAGGCGTCGGATCGGCGATCAGTTCCAGCGTCGGCTTGACCTTGGCGCGCTGGTCGCTGACCGCGGACGCCCGCGGCTCGAGCCGGATGCCGTAGCGCTCGAACTCCATCAGCCGGAAGTCGAGCTGCCCGTCGACGCCGTCGTAGCGCCGGCCGTCTTCGAGCACGAGAAAGCGTTCGCCGGTCTCGCGGTTCTCGATCTGCCCGCCGCGCGACACGACGATCGTGAGCCGGCCCTCGTTGCGCTGACTCACGAAGACGTTGCGCACTGCCGTCTGCTGCTCGTCGAGCGATTCGACGAAGAACACGCGATTGGCGGACACCGATTCGCGGAACTGCCCCGCAGCAACCTGCGAGACGTCTTCGCGCTGCGCGAAGCGCTGCTGGTATTCGCTGGCCTCGCGATTGGCCCAGGGGGCCGCGACGAACGCGATGACGGCGATCAGCACCGCGAACGGCGCGGCGAAGCCCAGCACAGGCCGCACCCAGTCGAGCAGGCTCTGGCCGCTGGCGAACCAGACGACCATTTCCGAGTCGCGATAGGCGCGAGTCAGCGCCGTAAGCACGGCGATGTACAGCGTGAGGACCAGCAGCACCGGCAGCACGTTGATCGAGTTGAACGCGATCAGCGGCAACACGCTCGCGGTGTCGACGCGCCCGCCGGCCGCGCGGCCCAGCAGGCGGATCAGCGAGGTCGTCACCATGATCACGAACAGCGTCGCGAACACGATGCCGGCAAGGCTGAGCAGGTCGCGCCGCAACGCCTTACTGAAAAGCATGGACGGGCGAGCCCTCGCTATAATCGGCCGCCGACGAAACAGCGGACGATACGGAACCGAAACGATGAAATTTAGCACACGGTCGGCGGCGGTCGAGCGCCTGCGAACAGAGGCCATCTGGCTGCCGGTCATCGGCGGCAAGCAACTCGGCCGCAGCGGCGAAGCGCTGGACAAGGCCAGCGGCGGCCGGATCTCGGCGGCACTGGCCAGCGGCGATCTCGCCGCGAAGGCCGGCTCGACGCTGCTCGTGCACCTCGATGCCGGCGTGCGCCGCGCGCTGCTGGTGTCCTTCGGCGACGACGCGCAGGTCAGCGAAAAGCACTGGGCCGAAGCCGTGCGCGCCGCCTGCCGGGCAGCCGCGAACATCGCCGCCGACGACGTCGTTTCCACGCTGCACGAGGTCGCCGTAAGCGGGCGCTCGCTCGAATGGCAGCTTCGCACGCAGGTTGCGTGCGGGCGCGAGGTCGCCTACCGCTTCGAGCAGATGAAGAGCAAGCGCGATACGCAGCCGGCGCGGCCGAAGCGCGTCACGCTGCTGGTCGAGCGCACCGGCGCCGCGCGCGCAGAAAACGAGGTCCTGCAGGCACAGGCATTGGCCAACGGCGTCGACCTCGCCAAGGACCTCGGCAACCTGCCAGGCAACGTCTGCACGCCGAGCTACCTGGCCGATACCGCACGCAAGCTGGGGCGCGAGTTCGCGATGAAGGTCGAGGTGCTCACCGAGCGCCAGATGCAGGCGCTGAAGATGGGCGCGCTGCTGTCGGTGGCGCGCGGCTCGGAGCAGCCGCCGCGGCTGATCGTCGTCCACTATCAGGGCGCCTCGAGCCGACAGGCGCCGGTGGCGCTGGTCGGCAAGGGCATCACCTTCGACACTGGCGGCATCTCGCTGAAGCCGGCCGCCGAGATGGACGAGATGAAGTACGACATGTGCGGCGCGGCCTCGGTGCTCGGCACGCTGCGCGCGGTCGCCGAGATGAAGCTGAAGATCAACCTGGTCGGCGTCGTCGCCGCCAGCGAGAACATGCCGAGCGGGCGCGCCACGAAACCGGGCGACATCGTCACCAGCATGTCGGGCCAGACGATCGAGATCCTGAACACCGACGCCGAAGGCCGTCTCGTGCTCTGCGATGCGCTGACTTACGTCAAGCGCTTCAAGCCGCGCACCGTGGTCGACATCGCCACGCTGACCGGCGCCTGCGTGATCGCGCTCGGCCACCACCACAGCGGCCTGTTCACGCGCGAAGACGCGCTCGCCGCCGAGCTGACCGAAGCCGGCCGCGATGCCGGCGACAAC
>CALLYQ010000371.1 GCA_937858875.1 uncultured Lautropia sp.
AGGGATCCGGCCACGCCGCCGGCCGGCGCGCAGGCGGGCCGCTTACAGGCCCAGCTTCTCCCACAGCGAATCGACGCGCCGGCTGACGGCCGGATCCATGACGATCGGCCGACCCCATTCGCGCGTCGTTTCTGCCGGCAGCTTGTTCGTCGCGTCGATTCCCATCTTCGAGCCGAGGCCGGACACCGGCGACGCAAAATCGAGGTAGTCGATCGGCGTGCGGTCGACCAGCGTCGTGTCGCGCAGCGGGTCGACGCGCGTCGTGATCGCCCAGATCACTTCCTTCCAGTCGCGCACGTCGATGTCGTCGTCGACGACGACGATGAACTTCGTGTACATGAACTGGCGCAGGAAGCTCCAGATGCCGAACATCACACGCTTGGCGTGGCCCGGATACTGCTTGCGGATCGACACGACCGCCATCCGGTACGAGCAGCCCTCGGGCGGCAGGTAGAAGTCGACGATTTCCGGGAACTGCCGGCACAGGATCGGCACGAACACCTCGTTGAGCGCTACGCCGAGCACCGCCGGCTCGTCGGGCGGCTTGCCGGTGTAGGTCGAGTGATAGATCGGATCCTCGCGCATCGTGATCCGGTCGATCGTGAACACCGGGAACCAGTCCTGTTCGTTGTAATAGCCGGTGTGGTCGCCGTACGGACCCTCGAGCGCCATCTCCCAGCCGGTGAGCGCTGCCGGCGGCAGTTCGCCGCGCCAGCCGAGGCGGCGGGCGAGCTCGAGGCTCGCGCTGCCGTCCGGATCGGGGCGGATCGAGCCCTCGAGGACGATCTCGGCGCGGGCCGGCACCTGCAGCGAACTGCCCAGGCATTTCGCCAGTTCGGTCTTCGCGCCGCGCAGCAGGCCGGCGAACTGGTATTCGGACAGCGTGTCGGGCACCGGCGTGACGGCACCGAGGATCGTCGCCGGATCGGCGCCGAGCACCACGGCGATCGGAAACGCCTCGCCCGGATGTGCGGCCGCGTGTTCGCGAAAATCGAGCGCGCCGCCGCGGTGGGCGAGCCAGCGCATGATCGTCTGGCGCGGCCCGATGACCTGCTGGCGGTAGATACCCAGGTTCTGCCGGCTGCGATGCGGGCCGCGTGTGACGACCAGCCCCCAGGTGATCAGCGGCGCTGCGTCGCCGGGCCAGCAGGTCTGCACCGGGATCGCGTCGAGGTCGACGGCCTCGCCTTCGATCACCTGCTGCTGGCAGGGCGCGCGCGACACTTCGCGCGGCGCCATGTTCAGGACCTGGCGCAGCATCGGCAGCTTGTCCCAGGCATCGCGGAGCCCCTTCGGCGGCTCGGGCTCCTTCAGATACGACAGCAGCTTGCCTATCTCGCGAAGGGCCACTGGAGATTCGGCGCCCATGCCCAGGGCCACGCGGCGGGTCGTGCCGAAAAGGTTCGTCAGCACCGGCATCGGCCACTGCCGATCGCCGCTGTCCGGTTTCTCGAACAGCAGAGCCGGACCCGCGCTGCGCAGCACCCGGTCCGAGATTTCGGTCATCTCGAGTGCCGGATTCACGGAAAACGGAACGCGCTTCAATTCGCCGAGATTGGCGAGTTGGGCGATGAAGTCACGCAGATCGGTGTATTTCAAGGCTGGGGTCGGTCGCGAATTTCGCGATGCGGATTGTCGCATGCGAATCATGTCAGAAATGTCAACAAGATGACGGACTCAGGTTGACCGCCCTTTGGGGTCGCCCTTAGAATCGGCCCCGTTACTTCGATTGTTGGCATTGATCCAACAGGATCCGCCGGTTGTCGGTAAGCAGTTGACAACGTGGCGCATAAGGTGTCTCGCGTGTTCTTCCGAGCCACCCCGTATCCGCAGGCGCGAAGCTCCGTCTGCACGAGCTGCAAGACCCGGCGGCCAGCCTGCCGGACGCCCGCCAACGTGGCGTGGGCGTAGTTGCGTGTGAAATCGATCGCCTGCAGGCGAACCGTACGGCGATCGCCGGAAGGAGGCTCGATGCTTGCGAAGCGTCAGCTGGATATTGTGTCGTGTTCGAGTCGGAGGGCTGCCTGCGCGCGGCTCCAAGCCAGGTTACCCGGGTCGCTGGTGACGGCCTCCGCGCTGGCAGCCTGCGTGCTCGCAACCGCGTTGCTCCCCGAGCACGCACTGGCAAACGGGCAGCCCTCGTCGCTGGCCGAGCGCATGCCGGTGTTCGACAGCCGCGCCTTGCTGACCCAGGCGGCGAGCCTGGGTGAGTTCCGCAAGACCGCAGCGGCCGAAGCCGCCTGGGACGACGGGCCGGGAGGCAAGTCCTTGCTTGCGCTGTCGGCCGATCTCGCCGGATATCTGGAACGCAGTCATGCGCTGGCCGGTGCGCAGACGGGCACGGCGCTGGCCGACGCGGCACGGGTCGAGCAGGCGAGGGCCGAGGCAGCGCGGGGCGACGCGGCGCGGGCCGAGGTGGCGCGGATGGACGCAGCGCGGGCCGCGATCCGGCGAGTCGAGCAGCAGGCCGCATTGCGCGAGGCGCAGAAGGCGGCGCAGCGCGACGAGCAGCAGCGCCGCGCAGCCGCGCGCGACGGCGTACGTCCGCCGCTCAGGCTGACCGACGAACAACTGAACATCGCCCGCTTCGTTGCCGAGCGCTACCGCGTCAGTTACGACCACATGCAGCATTTCGTCGCGCACGCCTACGACGCGGCCCGCGAGTTCCGGCTCGATCCGCATCTGGTGCTGGCGGTGGTCGCCATCGAGTCGAGCTTCAATCCGAAGGCGCGCAGCAAGAAGGGCGCGCAGGGGTTGATGCAGGTGCTCACGCGCGTGCATACCGAGAAGTTCGCGCCATTCGGCGGTCCGTCGGCGGCCTTCGACCCGGTGGCCAATCTGCGGGTCGGATCGCGGATCCTGAAGGAATACCTGGTTCGCGAAGGCTCGGTCGAAGGCGCGCTGAAATCCTATGTCGGCGCTGCGCTGCTCAAGCACGACTTCGGCTATGGCAAGAAGGTGATGACCGAGCGCAAGCGTATCGCCGCTGCCGCCGAAGCAGCCCCGTTCGACGGCGACGTCAAGTTCGCGGCGGGCGAAGACCGCGCGGCGGCTGCCAAGGGCAAGGGCACGTCGCGCGAGGCCGGCAACGGATACGTGAAGGTCGCCGTCACCGGTTTCGGCGACCCGGACGGCGAGAGCTCCGCCCAGCCCCTGCCGAAGAGCCCGATCGGTTACTGAGCCCGATCGGCCGATCGCTCAGCCGGGCGCCCGGTCGCCCAGGTAACGGCCCATCCGGTCGACCGCTTCTTCCATCTTCTCCAGCGACGTCGCATAGGACAGCCGGATCCAGCGCTGCGGGTCGTGGCGCCCGAAGTCCTTGCCCGGCACCACCGACACCCAGGCCTTCTCGAGCAGTTCGTTGGCCAGCCGCGAGCTGTCGGCACCGAAACCACTGCAGTCGGCCCAGGCGTAGAACGCGCCGTCGGGCATCACCGGAACCTCGAGCCCGATCCGGCCGAGCGCAGGGACGATCCAGTCGCGCCGACGCCGGAACTCGTCGCGCCGCGCTTCGAAGATTGCCAGCGATTCGCTGTCGAAGCAGGCCAGCGCCGCATGCTGCGCCAGCGTCGACGCGCAGATGTACAGGTTCTGCGACAGCTTCTCGAAGACCGGCGCCAGCGCCTCGGGCACGACCAGCCAGCCGAGCCGCCAGCCGGTCATGTGGAAATATTTCGAGAAGCTGTTCGTGACGATCAGGTCCTTGCCCAGCGCCAGCGCGCTGCGTGGCGTGCCGTCGTAGGACAGGCCGAGGTAGATCTCGTCGACCAGCGTGAAGCCGCCGCGTGCGCGCGTGGCATCGGCGATGCGCGCCAGTTCGTCCCAGGGGATCGAGGTACCGGTCGGGTTGGCCGGCGACGCGAGCAGCGTGCCGCGCGTGTTCGCCGCCCAGTTGGCCTCGAGCAGCTCGCGCGTGAGCTGGAAACGCGTATCGGGGCCGACCGGCACCAGTTGCGGAATGCCGTCGAACGCGGCCACGAAGTGCCGGTTGCACGGGTAGCTGGGATCGGTCATCAGCACGCCGTCGCCGGGGTTGACCAGCGCGCAGACGGCCAGCGACAGCGCGGCAGACGCGCCGGCGGTCACGATGATCCGCGACGGCGCGATGTCCAGCCCGTAGCGCTCGCCGTAATCGCGCGCGATCGCCTGGCGCAGCGGCGCCAGGCCGGTGGCGGCCGTGTACTGCGTATGGCCGGCGCGCGCCGCGCGCCCGAGCGCGTCGACG
>CALLYQ010000372.1 GCA_937858875.1 uncultured Lautropia sp.
TTCGGTCCGATCAGGCCGACGATCTCGCCGGGGGCGACTTCGAACGAAACCTCGTCGGTCGCGGTCAGTCCGCCGAAGCGCTTGCGCAGGCCCTCGACCTGGAGCAGAGCGTTCATCGCCGGCGTTCCGTACGGCCGAGGAGCGCGAGCAGGCCGCGCGGCTGCAGCAGAACGACGAGGATCAGCACGGTGCCGAACACGAGCTGGGACAAGCCGGCCGCCTTCGACGAAAACAGCAGGTTGCTCAATTCCTCGACCGGGATGATCAGCAGCGCTCCGATGATCGGGCCGGCCAGCGTACCGATGCCGCCGATGATCGCGATCAACGCGGCGCGAACCGAAATGCCGGCCAAGCCGAATACCGTGTCGGGATCGAAGAAGAACATGAACTGCGCGTAGAGCACGCCGAGCGTCGCAGTCAGCGCGCCGGAGATCACGGCCACGGTGAACTTCGCCCGCACGGTATCGACGCCGAGCGAGGCGGCCGCGTCGGGATGGTTCTTCAGCGCACGCAGTCGCAGGCCGAGCGCACTGCGGCGGATGCGGGCGAAGACCAGGCAGGTGATCACCAGGGCCGCCAGGAAGATGAAGTAGTACGCGCGCAACGACTGGAACTGCATCGCGATGAAGCTCGGCTCGCTGAACGGAACGGAGATGCCGACCGGCCCGCCGGTGAGATCGCTCCAGCTGTTGGCGATCACGCGCATCGATTCGCCGAAGGCCAGCGTGGCCAGCGCGAAGTAGTGCCCGCGCAGGCGGAGCGTGGGCAGGCTCAGCAGCGCGGCCAGCAATGCGCCGACGAGCGCGGCAGCCAGGAGGCCGATCCACGGCGTGATCCCGAATCGAATCAGCAGGATCGTCGAGACGTAGGCGCCCGCGCCGAAGAAGCCCGCGTGGCCCAGCGACGTCAGGCCGGACAGGCCCGCGGCGATGTTCCACGCCTGCGCGAGGCTGGCAAACAGCAGGATCAGGCAGGCGACCCGCAGCGGATAGCCTTGCTCGGCCAGCAGCCAGGGCAGCGCAACGGCCGCGGCGAGCACGGCGACGAGGCCGGCGCCACGCCAGCTTCGAGGCGACGCGGAGGACCTCGCAAGAGCGGATTGTGCAGTGGTCATTTCTGCCTCAACAGTCCTTCCGGCCGCAGGGCCAGCACGAGGATGAACACGACGAACAGCACCAGGTTCTGCAACTGGATCGGCAGCACCAGGGTCGACAGCGTCTGGATCACCCCGACCGTCAGGCCGCCGATGACGGCGCCGAGCACGTTGCCCAGTCCACCGAGGACGACGGCCGTGAACATCAGGACCACGAACTGTCCGCCGACGGTCGGAGACGCGGTGAAGTAGGGCAGGATCACCGCGCCGCCGAGCGCCGTCATGCCGACGCCGAGGCCGAAAGCGATGCGCCGGATCAGCTTCGCGTTGATGCCGAGGCTCAGTGCCGCGGTCGGGTCCTGCGCCGTGGCCCGCATTGCCTGGCCGATCCAGGTGAAGCGCATGAAGGCCCACAACGAGGCTCCGGCGATCAGCGAGATCGTGAACGCGAGCAGGTAGGGCACCCCGACGATCAAGCCGCCGAACTCGACCGCCCAGGTCTGGTAGGGCACGCGAACGGAACGGAACTCCGAACCGAAGGCGATCAGCGCGGCATTCTCGAGAACGATCAGCAAGCCGACCGTGAGGAAGATCTGGGCGACCTCCGGCGCGTGCAGCACCCGCTCGATCAGGATCCTCTGCACGAAGGTGCCCAGCACGAACACCACGGCGAAAGCCACCAGCGAGCCGAGCAGCGGGTCGAGTCCCAGGTATTGCCAGCAGAAGAAAGCGACGAACATGCCGAGCATCAGGAACTCGGCCTGCGCGAAGTTGATGATCGACATCACGCCGAACACCAGCGTGAGGCCGATCGAAACCACGGCATAGACGCCGCCGATCAGAAGGCCGTTGATCAGCGCCTGCAGGATCTCCATGGGTCCGGCGTCCGGTCGACGATCAGATCGTGCGGTTCTTCCAGCGCGCGGGTGCCTTCGCGAGATCCTTCGGCCAGACCGTCACCAGTTCCCCCTTCTGCCACTGGACCATCACCGGTTTGGCCAGCGTGTTCAGACCGGTTTCGTCGAACCGGACGGCGCCGGTCATTGCCGTGGACCAGCCCTTGTCGAAGCGCTGCGAACGAAGCGTTTCGCGCACCTTGCCCGGCTCCGCCGACGCGGCGATCTCCATCGCTTCGGCCAGTACGCCCATGCAGACCGCGTGCTCGAGCGCCTCGTGCACCATGAAGTAGCCGTACTTCGCGCGGAAACGGTCGGTCAGTTCGGGAGCGAGATCGTGGCTGGCCGGCGAGATCGAAAGGATGTCCTCCGAATATTCGCCGAGCCCCTTGACGAAGTCCGGGATCACGTAGCCTGCGGCGCCGCCCACCGCGGGAATGTCGATGCGTTGCTGGCGCATCGTGCGGATCAGCAGCAGGCTGTCGTTCAGGTAGGAAACCGGGAAGACCATCTGGGCGCCGGAGCCGCGAAGCTTGCTGATCAGCGGCGTCACGTCGGTGATGCCCAGCGGGTAGGCGTCGTCCATGACCAGCTCGACGCCGGCTTCCGCGGCCGCGGCGCGCAGGCCCTTGGCCTGGGCCGTGCCGTAGGCGGTGTCCTCGTACATGATCGCCGCGCGCTCGATCTTCTCGCCGGCTGCCTGGGCGATCGCGACTGCATCGTCGAACTGTGCGCGCCCGATCACCGACGCTTTCGAAACCACCTGGAACACGTTCTTGAACCCGCGGCCGGTGATCTGGTCGGCGAAGGACATCGTGAGCAGCGGAATACCGCGGCGCTCGGTCACTTCGGAGATCGCGATCGTCAGCGATGACGCGAAGGCGCCGAGAATCGCCACGCACTGGTTCTGCGTGATCAGGCGCTGTGCGACGTTGGCCGCGGTGGTCGGTGTCGAGGTGCCGTCGGCGACGATCAGGTTGATCTTTGCTCCGCCGAGCGACTTGATGCCGCCGGCCGCGTTGATCTCCTCGGCAACGAGCTCGATCCCGTTGCGCGAGTTGATGCCGAATTGGGCGTTGGCTCCCGAGAGCGGCAGGATCACGCCGACATTGACGGCTTTCGGCTGGGCACTGGCCAGGCTCGGCATGGCGGTCGCGGCGGTCACGGCACCCGCTGCGGCAAGCAGGCCGCGCCGGCCCGAATCGACGGAAGCTTTCGCAGTCGGTGTGCGTTTCATTGGCTCGATCTCCATCCGTGGTCGTTGTCGTGGCGGCGGGGCTCGCCCGTGCGCTTGAATTGTCTGATTGACAGACAAGCAGACAATGTGCATTCTGGTTTTTCGTTTGTCAACATCGGACGGAGATTCGACAGATGGACAAGGAACGCTTCGAGAAAGGCCTGAAGACCCGCCGCGAGGTCCTGGGCGCCGAGTACGTGGACAAGTCGATCGCCGGCGCCGACGACTTCAATCGTCCGATGCAGGAACTGGTGACCGAGTACTGCTGGAACGAGATCTGGAACCGGCCGGGGCTCGATCGCCGTACGCGCAGCATCATCAACCTGTCGATGCTCACCGCGCTGAATCGTCCCCACGAGATCAAGCTCCACGTGCTCGGCGCGCTGAACAACGGTTTGACGAAGGACGAGATCGCCGAAGTCTTCCTGCAGACCGCGATCTATTGCGGCGTGCCCGCCGCGATCGACAGCTTCCGCATCGCCCGCGAAGTCTTCAAGGAGCAGGGGGTCTGATGACCACGACGATCGGTTTTCTCGGCCTCGGCCAGATGGGCCGGCCGATGGCGTGCAATCTGGCCGAGGCGGGCCACGAGGTGCTGGCCTGCGACCGGTCGTCGGAGGCGCTCGCCGCAGTCGCCGGCAAGCAGCGGATCTCGGCCGCCCGCGACCTGCGTTCGCTGGCCGAGGCGTGCAGCACGCTGATCCTGATGCTGCCGGACAGCCGCATCGTCGATGGCGTTCTGTGGGACGAAGGCGGCCTTGCGACTTGTCTCGAGCGCGGTGCGCTGTTGATCGACATGGGGTCGTCCGATCCGAACCGCACGCGCGACAATCATCGCCGGCTCGCCGAGCAGGACGTGGCCCTCGTCGACGCGCCGGTATCGGGGGGAGTCAAGCGGGCGATCGACGCGAGCCTGTCGATCATGGCGGGCGGCAACGAAGCGGACTTCGAACGCGCGCTGCCGGTTCTCGAAAAGCTTGGTCGAACGATCATGCACGTCGGGCCGGTCGGCGCCGGCCACGCGCTGAAGGCGCTCAACAACTACGTGTCGGCCTCCGGGCTGCTGGCCGTCTGCGAGGCCCTGGTCGCAGCGCAGCGCTTCGGCATCGATCCGAAGACGGCGAACGCGCTGTTCAACACATCGACCGGCCGAAACAATACGACCGACGTCAAGGTCGAGCAGTTCATGCTGTCCGGCCGTTTCGACTCGGGGTTCGCGCTGGCCCTGATGCGCAAGGACATCGAAACGGCGCGCTCGCTGATGCACTCGCTGGGCAGCGCGCACGACTTCGTCGATGCCTGCGCCCGCTCGTGGAACGAGGCCGAGAAGACGCTCCCGGCCGGCGCCGACCACACGGCGATGTACACGTTCGCGCAACAGCGCTGAACCCGGGCGACTCCGGCGCCGGCCATGCACGAACATCCTCTTGCCGGCGCACTGGCTCGGGCGCTTGCAGAACCTTCGATCGCCCGCATGACGGCGAGGCTGCCGCATCGGCTGGTGCTGTTCGCCGACGACGCGAGGCTGGCGGTCCCGCTCGAAGTCGAACTTTCCGACGCTTGCGAAGTAGCGATCGCCGCGTCGTTGCCGGTCTGGAACGAGATGCTCGCGCCCGTGCCGCGTCCCGGGCGGCAGTCGGCCGGCGCGGCAACGCGGGAAGGGGGCTTCGAGATTCGCGGCGATCGGCTCGCCGTCGCGCAGTCGCTGCCGCTCGTCGAGATGCTGATCGAGGCGATGCGCAAGCCGAACGTTGCGGCACCGGCCTGCAGACCGCAGCTCGAACGGATCGAAGCCAGATACCTGGAGATTGGCTGGCCCGACGACGATCGCTGCTGGCTGTTCGAGGAGTCGGCCGGCGATCCGTCGCAGCCGGTATTGCTGCTGCTTCACACCGCGGGTGCCGATTCGCGCCAATGGCATGGCTTGATGAGCAACGAAGCGCTCGGCCGCCGATGGCGGATGGTCGCGTTCGACATGCCATGCCATGGGCGGTCGCGGCCGCCCGGGCGATGGCGCGGCGAGCCGTGGCGGCTGGATTCGGCACGCTACCTGGCCTGCATCCGCGCCTGGATGTCGGCGACCGGCACGCGAAAGCTGGCGCTGGCGGGATGTTCGATGGGAGCGGCGATCGGTCTTGCCTTCCTGGCACGTCACGCCGAGCTTGCCCATGGCGCGATCCTGCTCGAAACGCCGTTTCGGTCACCCGGCAGGCGTACCGATCTTCTCGACCACCCGGCCGTCCACGGCGGGCGCTTCGGCGCGGCCTGGGTCAAGGCGCTGATGAGCCCTTCGAGCCCCGGCGACAACCGGCGCTTCGCCACCTGGATCTACTCGCAGGCTGCACCGGGGGTCTACGAAGGCGACCTGGAGTTCTACAGCGACGAGTTCGATGCCGGCACCTACGTGAACGACATCGACGCCGGACGCACGCCGCTCTGGCTGCTCAGCGGCGACTACGATTATTCCGCGACGCCAGCCGACGGCAGGCGGGTGGCCGAAGCGATACCGGGCGCCCGGTTCGTCGAGATGAACGGCCTCGGGCACTTCCCGATGACCGAAGACCCGGCACGCCTGCTCGAACATTTCGC
>CALLYQ010000373.1 GCA_937858875.1 uncultured Lautropia sp.
GCCGCTCGGCGAGCAGCGCGTTGGCATGGCGGATCGCTCCGAGCGGATTGCGGATCTCGTGCGCGATCGAAGCCGAAAGGCGGCCCATCGCGGCGAGCTTCAACTGCTGCGCCCGCTCTTCGGCGCGCCGCAGGTCGTCGAGCATCAGCACCGCGTCGCCGCCCGGTGTTGCCAGGAAACGCAGCTGCACGCGCGCGCCCGGCTCGTCGGCCGACGGCAGCAGCAGCTCGCAGGATTCGCCGGACCGCGCGCCGGCCCCGCGCCAGTGTGCGCAGGCGCGCATCACCGTGGCGAGCGCGGCACGGCCCGCTGCGACGGCCTCGTTCGTCATCGCCCCGCCAAGCAACTCCCGCGCGGCCGGATTCATCGTACGCAGTCGTCCGTTCGGCGCGACGACCAGTACCCCCTGCTCGAGTTCGGCGACCACGCGCTGCGTGACCGCGAGCTGGTTGCGCAGGTCGGCGCCGCGTTCGCTTGCCAAGCTGCCGCGCCAGCCAGTTGACCAGCATCGCCGTCGCGAAGCAGGCGGCACCGATCAGCCCCGCCATCATCGACAGGGCCGACAGCGTGGCATCGTGGCGCAGCCAGGACAGCACGGCCTCGCCGAGCATCAACAGCGACGCCGCCGCTGCGAACGAGGCCGCCAGCAGCCGTTGCGACAGTACCGCCGCCGCCGCGACCGTGGCGATCATCAGCACGCCGAGCCCGCCGCGCAAGCCGCCCGCGGCATGCATCAGCACGGTGATCGCCGTCAGGTCGACCAGTTGCAGCTGGAATCGCTCGCGCAGCGGTCGGATCGCGAGTAGGAAGACGATCGCCGCCAGCAGCCAGGCGAGCACGACGCGTCCGAACAGCCGCGGCTCGCCGAGCCAGCCGGCGCCGTCGCGCAGCATCTCGAACAGGAAGAAACCGGCGAGCGCGAGCGCGACGGCCAGCCTGCTCGCCGCCATCCAGCGCAGGGCCTGCCAGTGCGACTGCGGCTCGCTCGTTCGCGCCTCAGCGCCGGACCGCATCCCGGTGTTCGACGCAGCAGTAGTCGCCGCTGTCGCTGCCCCGGCCGCGAACCGCATCGGAATACGGGAGGTAGACGCCGCAGTGCGCGCAGGCAACGATCCGCTCCGGGACTCGGGCGCCGGCGCCACGGTTCTTTCCGCCGGCGCGCCCGCCCGTGCCGGGCGCCCCGCTGCGACGCCCTGCTTCAGCATCGGCCTGCGCCCGCTCCTGCTTGCGCTGCGAAATGCGGATCAGCGTGAGCACCGACCAGATCACCACGATCGCCACGATCCAGAACAGCAGCTTGCCCATCGGGTGTCAGAGCGTGTGAATGAATCGGCCATGGCCGAAAGACGCGCCAGGACGTGTCCGATCGAGGCGCAAAGCGCAGCCATATCGGTCGACATGGCGAGCATTTGCAACGATGAACGGGCGCGTCCTGGCGTGGATGGCGGACATGGGCGATTCGTTCACACGCTCTCAGTGCCGTCCGAAGATGACTTCGAGCACGAAGCGGCTGCCGACGTAGGCCAGCAACAGGAACGCGAAGCCGCCCAGCGTGAGCCGCAGCGCGGTGCGCCCGCGCCAGCCCCACAGCCGGCGCCCGACCAGCAGCGCGCCGAAGACGAACCAGGCGATCAGCGAGAACACCGACTTGTGATCGGCGACGAACGGACGTCCGAATACCTCTTCGGAGAACAGCACGCCGCTGAGCGCCGTCAGCGTCAGGAAGGCGAAGCCGACGGCGATGAAGCGAAACAGGATGCGCTCGAGGGTCAGCAGCGGCGGCAATCCCTCGAGAAAGCGGCTGAACGCGCTGCCGGGCACCGCCCCTCCACCTCCGCCGTGCAGGGCGCGCTCGGTGGCGACCATCAGCAAGGCGTGCAGCGCAGCCAGCGCGAGCACTCCGTAGGCCAGCATGCCCACGAGCAGGTGCGGCACGAACAGCGGCCGGGCCGCCTGCGCACTGATGTCGGCTCCGGGAAAGAACAGCGGCAGCACCGAGACGAAGGCTGCGACCGGCAGGATCAGCGTGCGTAGCGCGCGTACCCGCATCGTCAGCCCTTCGAGCCAGAGCACGACGATCCCGATCCACAGGGTTGCCGACAGCACCGAGGCGAAGCCGAGCCGCCAGCCGCTGCCGGGCACTTCCTGCCAGAGTGTCCAGGCATGCATGACGAGGCCGACGGCGACCATGAAGTCGGCGCGACGCCCATCGGAACGCCAGGCGGCGAGATAGAGCGCAACGGCAAGCAGGTGAACGATAACCAGTAGAATCGACACCGATCCAGTTTACTCCAAGGCCATGCTCGAAAATCTGTCGCAAAGGCTCTCGAAGGTCGTCAAGAAGCTGCGCGGCGAGGCGCGGCTGACCGAGGCGAACACGCAGGAAATGCTGCGCGAAATCCGCGTCGCGCTGCTCGAGGCCGACGTCGCGCTGCCGGTCGTTCGCGATCTGATCGCGAAGATCCGAGAGAAGGCCCTGGGACAGGAAGTCCTCGACAGCCTGACGCCCGGTCAGGCGCTGGTGGGCGTCGTCCATCGCGAGCTGACGTCGATCATGGGCGGCCAGGCGGCCGGCCTCGATCTGTCGGTTCGTCCGCCCGCGGTCGTGCTGATGGCCGGCCTGCAGGGCGCCGGCAAGACGACCACGGTCGGCAAGCTTGCCAAGTGGCTGCGCGAAGAGCGCAAGAAGAAGGTGCTGACCGTTTCCTGCGACGTCTACCGCCCGGCGGCGATCGAGCAGTTGCGCACGGTCGCCGGGCAGGCGGGCGCCGACTTCTTCCCGTCGCGGGCCGACCAGAAACCGGCCGACATCGCCACAGCGGCGCTGCAATGGGCACGCACGCACTTTCACGACGTGCTGCTCGTCGACACCGCCGGACGCCTGGCGATCGACGAGCAGATGATGCGCGAGATCGCCGAGCTGCACGGCCAGTTGCAGCCGGTCGAAACCCTGTTCGTCGTCGACGCGATGCAGGGCCAGGATGCGATCAACACCGCACGGGCCTTCGGCGAGGCGCTGCCGCTGACCGGCGTCGTGCTCACCAAGCTCGACGGCGACTCGCGCGGCGGTGCCGCGCTGTCGGTCAAGGCCGTCACCGGCGCACCGATCAAGTTCGCCGGCGTCGGCGAGAAACTCAACGGCCTCGAGCCCTTCCATCCGGAGCGGATGGCCAACCGCATCCTCGGCATGGGCGACATCGTTTCGCTCGTCGAAGAAGCACAGCGCACCGTCGACCAGAAGGCCGCCCAGGACCTCGCCGCCAAACTGAAGGCCGGCAACCGCTTCGACCTGAACGACTTCGCGACCCAGCTCGGCCAGATGACCCGGATGGGCGGCCTGAGCTCGCTGCTCGACAAGCTGCCGGCGCAGATGCAGCAGGCCGCCGCCGGCGCCGACATGTCGAAGGCCGAGGGACAGGTGCGCCGGATGCAGGGCATCATCCACTCGATGACGCCCGCCGAGCGCACGAAGCCCGAGATCATCAAGGCCAGTCGGAAACGCCGGATCGCCGCCGGGTCGGGAGTGCCTGTACAGGAAGTCAACCGCCTGCTGTCGCAGTTCGAACAAATGCAGTCGATGATGAAGAAGGTCCAGAAAGGCGGGCTCGCCAAGCTGATGCGCGGCATGAAAGGCGTGATGCCCGGCCTGCGCTGACGCATAAGCGCAACGAGGAACTCGCGCCGCGCCGAGTTACGCCGGGTCGCAATACCCGCGCCACGCGTTCGCTTCGCGCCGCCCGGCTCGGCTCAGGGCCTCGGTATACTGGATTCATGCAAGCCGCCGCCCCCGACGTACCCATGCCTTCGGCCGACTTCGACTCGCTGCGCGCGAGCTACTCCGGCCGCCTGATCACCGAAGCCGACGACCAGGAACCCTTCGTCGTCGACTGGCGCCGCCGCTACCGCGGCCGAGTGCTCGCCGTGGCGCAGCCCGATTCCGTCGAAGACGTGGCCGCCGTCGTGCGCTGGTGTGCCGAACGGCGCGTCGCCGTCGTGCCGCAGGGCGGCAACACCGGACTTTCGGGCGGTGCCACGCCCGACGACTCGGGCCGCACGGTGCTGCTGTCGCTTACACGCCTGAACAAGGTGCGCACGATCGACACCGTCAACAACTCGATCATCGTCGAGGCCGGCTGCACGCTCGATGCCGTGCGCGAGGCCGCGGCCGGCGCGCAGCGCCTGTTTCCGCTGAGCCTGCCCTCGGGAGGCTCGTGCACGATCGGCGGCAACCTGTCGACGAACGCCGGCGGCGTGGCCGTGCTGCGCTACGGCAACGCGCGCGAGCTGTGCCTCGGGCTCGAAGTCGTCACCGCCGAGGGCGAGATCTGGAACGGCCTGCGCGGGCTGCGCAAGGACAATACCGGCTACGACCTGCGCGACCTGTACATCGGCTCGGAAGGCACGCTGGGCGTGATCACCGCGGCCACGCTGAAGCTGTATCCGCAGCCGGCCGCGCAGATCACGGCGCTGGCAGCCGTCGAGAACCCGCAGGCCGCGCTGAAGCTGCTCGAAATGGCGCAGCGCTCGCTCGGCTCGTCGCTGACAGCATTCGAGCTGATCTCCGACCTGTGTCTCGAGCTGGTCGTGCGCTACTACCCCGACAAGCAGAAGCCGTTCGCGCAGCCGAGCCCCTACGTGGTGCTGCTGGAGACTTCGGACAGCGAAAGCGAGGCGCACGCGAACGCGGTCTTCGAGTCGCTGATGGAAGCCGCGATCGAGGCCGGTGTCGTGACCGACGCGGTCGTCGCGCAGTCGATCGCGCAGAGCCAGGGCATGTGGCAGCTCCGCGAGCTGATTTCCGAGGCGCAGTCGCTGGAAGGCAAGAACATCAAGCACGACATCGCCGTGCCGATCTCGTCGATCGGCAACTTCGTCGAACAGACGAACGCGGCGATCGAGAAAGCGTTCCCCGGCATCCGGATGGTCGTCTTCGGCCATCTCGGCGACGGCAACCTGCACTACAACGTGTCGCCGCCGGCCGACCGCACCGGTCCCGAGCATGAGGACTGGTTCCTGGGGCTGCAGCCGGCGCTGAACCTGCTGGTGCACGACGCGGTCGCCGCCTTCGACGGCTCGATCTCGGCCGAACACGGCCTCGGCCAGCTGCGCCGAGACGAGGCGGCCCGCTACAAGTCGCCGGTCGAAACGGCGCTGATGCGGCGGCTCAAGTCCGCGTTCGATCCGCTCGGGATCATGAACCCAGGCAAGTTCCTGAGCCCGGAAAACTGAGGCCCGAGCCCGACTTCCCGGGCCTGCCCGTCGCGTGCGTCCAGCGCAGCCTGCACGCGGGGCCAGTCGATCGACTCGGCGTCGATGCCCTGCTCCGCCGCCATCGCCCGCACCGTCTCCAGCGAGGCCGGCGCACGATCGTAGACATCGGGATTCGCCTCGAACCAGATGGCGCCGCGCTCGTCGCGCGCGAGCAGCAGCGGCTGATAGGCGATCGTGCCGATCGAACCGCGCTTCAAAATACCGAACAACTGCGCGATGTCGTCGGGGTGCAGCCGGACACAGCCGTGCGACACGAAGCCGTAGACATTGTCCGGCTCGTTGGTGCCGTGGATCCCGATCCGGGGCATGTCCAGGCCGATCCAGTGACGGCCGAGCGGATTGTCCGGCCCCGGCGGCACCCGCGTGAGCACCGGCTTGCCGTCGCGCTCCATCTCGCGCTGGATCGAACGCGGCACGTACCAGTCCATGTCTTCGAGCCGATTGATCACGGCAAAATCGCCGAGCGGCGTTCGGAAGTCCGGCCGGCCCACTGCAGCCGGATAGCTGCGAACCGGCACGCCTGCGCGGAAGAGAAACAGGAACCGCCGTGGCA
>CALLYQ010000374.1 GCA_937858875.1 uncultured Lautropia sp.
AAGCCAGCAGCGCACGGCGCTCGGCGTCGGTGATCGGGCCGATCCGCGATGCCGGCGGCGCCACCCAGGCGCGCTCGACGACCGAGGGCCGGCCCTTGTCGTCGAGCATCGAGACCAGCGCCTCGCCGACGCCGAGTTCGGTGATCGCCTGCTCGGCGTCGAAGGCCGGGTTCGCGCGCATCGTGCTCGCCGCCGAACGCACCGCCTTCTGGTCGCGCGGCGTGTAGGCGCGCAGCGCGTGCTGGACACGGTTGCCGAGCTGGCCCAGCACCTTGTCGGGTACGTCCAGCGGGTTCTGCGTGACGAAGAACACGCCGACGCCCTTCGAGCGGATCAGCCGCACGACCTGTTCGATCTTGTCGAGCAAGGCATCGGGCGCGTCGTCGAACAGCAGGTGCGCCTCGTCGAAGAAGAAAACGAGCTTCGGCTTGTCGCGATCGCCGACCTCGGGCAGCACCTCGAACAGCTCCGACAGCAGCCACAGCAGGAACGAGCCGTAGAGCTTCGGGGCGTTCAGCAGCCGGTCGGCCGCCAGCACGTTGACGACACCGCGCCCGCTGGCGTCGGTCTGCATCAGGTCGTCGAGATTCAGCATCGGCTCGCCGAAGAAGCGGTCGGCGCCCTGCTGGTCGAGCACGAGCAGCGCGCGCTGGATCGCCCCGATCGACGCGGTCGACACGTTGCCGTATTCGGTCCTGAAGCTCTTCGCGTTGTCGCCAACGAACTGCAGCATCGCGCGCAGGTCCTTCGCGTCGAGCAGCAGCAGCCCCTGCTCGTCGGCGATCCTGAAGACCAGGTGCAGCACGCCCTCCTGCGTCTCGTTCAGCCCCATCATCCGGGCCAGCAGCAGCGGCCCCATGTCGGAGACGGTCGCGCGCAGCGGATGTCCCTTTTCTCCGTAGACGTCCCACAGCGTGACCGGGCAGCCGTCGAAGGCCGGCATCTCGAAGCCGAGCCGATCGAGCCGTTCCTTCAGCTTGTCGGAAGCCGCGCCCGGCTGCGCGATGCCGGCGAGGTCGCCCTTGACGTCGGACACGAACACCGGCACGCCGATCGACGAGAAGCGCTCGGTCAGCACCTGCAGCGTCACCGTCTTGCCGGTCCCGGTGGCGCCGGTGATCAGCCCGTGGCGGTTCGCGAGCGCCGGCAGCAGATGGACGGCAAGGTCGCCGTGACGGGCGATGACGAGAGGTTCTGCCATGAGCGCGCTGTTACAATGTAAGGTTGACCGATTCAGGTATTCGAACACGGCGACTGCTGCAAGGGCAAGCGCGGGCGCCGCTGCAAGAGGGAAGCGATGGCCGGGCATTCCAAATGGGCCAATATCCAGCACCGCAAGAACCGGCAGGATGAGAAGCGCGGCAAGCTGTTCACGCGCGTGATCCGCGAACTCACGGTCGCTGCGAAGATGGGCGGTGGCGATCCCGCGATGAATCCGAAGCTGCGCCTGGCGATGGACAAGGCCTCCGACGCCAACATGCCGAAGGACACGGTTCAGCGCGCGATCGCCAAGGGCGCCGGCGGCCTCGAAGGGGACAACTACGAAGAGATCCGCTACGAGGGCTACGGCATCGGCGGCGCGGCGGTGATCGTCGACTGCCTGACCGACAACCGCACGCGCACGGTCGCCGACGTTCGCCACGCACTGTCGAAGAACGGCGGCAACCTGGGCACCGACGGCTCGGTCGCCTTCATGTTCCGCCACTGCGGGCAGGTCATGTTCGCCCCCGGCACCGATGAAGACGCCGTGATGGAAGCCGCGATCGAAGCCGGCGCCGAGGACATCCACACCGACGACGAAGGCGGCATCGAGGTGCTGTGTGCGCCGGCCGACTTCTCGGACCTGAAGGCCGCGTTCGAGCAGGCCGGGCTGAAGCCCGACGTCGCCGAGATCACGATGCGGCCCGACAACATGGTCTCGCTGGCCGGCGACGACGCCGCCCGGATGCAGAAGCTGCTCGATGCGCTCGAAAACGTCGACGACGTCCAGCAGGTCTACACGAACGCCGAATTCGACGAAACCGCTTGAGAGCGTGAGCCCGCGAACATGAAACTGCTGGTAGTCGGATCGGGCGGCCGCGAACACGCGCTGGCCTGGCGCCTGTCGCGCTCGCCCCGAGTGCAGATGGTCTACGTGGCGCCCGGCAACGGCGGCACCGCACGCGAGCACAACCTCGTCAACGTGCCGATCACCGATCTGCGCACGCTGGCGGCGTTCGCCGAGCGCGAGAAGGTCGCGTTCACGGTCGTCGGGCCGGAGGCGCCGCTGGCCGAGGGCATCGTCGACCTGTTCCGGGAGAAGGGCCTGCGCATCTTCGGGCCCACGAAGGCTGCCGCGCAACTCGAATCGTCGAAGGACTTCGCCAAGGCGTTCATGAAGCGCCACGGCATCCCGACCTCCGACTACGAGACCTTCTCCGACGCGCAGGCGGCGCACGACTACGTCGACCGGCGCGGCGCGCCGATCGTCGTCAAGGCCGACGGACTGGCCGCCGGCAAGGGCGTGGTCGTCGCCGCCACGACCGACGAAGCGCACGCTGCCATCGACTCGATGCTCGTCGACAACCGGATGGGCGACGCCGGTGCGCGGGTCGTCATCGAAGACTTCCTCGAAGGCGAGGAAGCGAGCTTCATCGTCATGGTCGACGGCCGCAACGTGCTGCCGCTCGCGTCGAGCCAGGACCACAAGCGGTTGCGCGACGGCGACCAGGGACCGAACACCGGCGGCATGGGCGCCTATTCGCCGGCGCCGGTCGTCACGCCCGACGTGCACGCGCGCGTGCTGCGCGAGATCATCCGGCCGACCGTCGAGGGCATGGCCGCCGACGGCATCCCGTTCACCGGCTTCCTCTACGCCGGGCTGATGATCGACGGTGCCGGACGGCCGCGCACGCTCGAATTCAACTGCCGGATGGGCGACCCCGAGACGCAGCCGATCATGGCGCGCGTCAAGAGCGACCTCGTCGACGTCTTCGAGCTCGCGCTGGCCGGCAAGCTCGACAGCGCCGAGATCGA
The DNA here is from genome assembly GCA_937858875.1 of uncultured Lautropia sp. Taxonomy (GTDB): domain Bacteria; phylum Pseudomonadota; class Gammaproteobacteria; order Burkholderiales; family Burkholderiaceae_E; genus Zeimonas. The sequence continues at coordinate 3,016 of CALLYQ010000374.1, forward strand.
ATGGGACCGGCGCACCGCGCTCGGTGTCGTGCTGGCCGCCGCCGGCTACCCCGATTCGCCGCGCCGCGACGACCCGATCCACGGGCTCCCGGAGCAAGGCAACGAGTTCGGCGACGACTGCATCGTGTTCCATGCCGGCAGCAAGGCCGACGGCGAACGCGTGCTGACCGCGGGCGGCCGCGTGCTCTGCGTGACCGCACTCGGCGACTCGGTCAAGATCGCGCAGGCGCGCGCCTACCGCGCCATCGAGAGCCTGCATTTCGAAGGCATGCAGTACCGGCGCGACATCGGCCATCGAGCGCTCGGGCGCAGCGGCTCGCGATGAGCGCGGCGGCGAGGGCGGCGGGGAACGCGGCAGCCGGCGGCGGCCAGCCCGACGCGGCCGCGGTCCGCGATTACCTGAGCGGGCTGCAGCAGCGCATCGTGGATCGACTCGAAGCTTTCGAGGGCCCCGACGGCGCGCGTTTCCTGCGCGACGCCTGGCAGCGGCCGGGGCCCGGCGAACCGGGCGAATCGGTCGACGACGCCCGCAATGCCGGCGACTCCCGCGCTGCGGCCGCTCGACAGCCCGATGCAGCCGGTGCCGCGCTGGGCGGTGGCGGCCTGACGATGGTCATCGAGAACGGCAAGGTTTTCGAGCGCGGTGCCGTGCTGTTCTCGCAGGTGCTCGGTGCGAGCCTGCCCGCCTCGGCGAGCGCGCATCGGCCCGGTCTCGGCGGGCGGCCCTTCGAGGCCACCGGCGTTTCGCTGGTCCTGCATCCGCGCAACCCGTACGTGCCCACTGTGCACATGAACGTGCGCTTCCTCGTCGCCGGCACGCCGGCCGACGCCGCTGCCGACGCTGCGCCGATCTGGTGGTTCGGCGGCGGCATGGACCTGACGCCGTACTACCCGTTCGAAAAGGACGTCGTCCGCTTTCACGCGACCTGCAAGCAGGCGCTGGCTCCGTTCGGCCCGCAGTGGCATCCGCGCTTCAAGAAGTGGTGCGACGACTACTTCTTCCTCAAGCACCGCAACGAGCCGCGCGGCATCGGCGGCATCTTCTTCGACGACCTCGCCGAGCCCGGTTTCGACACCTCGTTCGCGATGATGCGCGCGGTCGGCGACGCCTTCCTCGACGCCTACGCGCCGATCGTCGAACGGCACCGCGATGCGCGTTGGGGCGAGCGCGAGCGCGACTTCCAGGCCTGGCGGCGTGGCCGCTACGTCGAGTTCAACCTGATCCACGATCGCGGCACGCTGTTCGGGCTGCAGTCGGGCGGCCGCACCGAATCGATCCTGTGCTCGATGCCGCCGCTGGCTGCCTGGCGCTACGACTGGCGTCCCGAGCCGGGTTCGCCCGAAGCGCGACTGCACGAGTTCCTCGTGCCGCGCGACTGGGTCTAGCAGACGCTTCCGCCTTGAAACGCATCGGCCTGCTCGGCGGCACCTTCGACCCGGTGCACGTCGGCCACCTGGCGCTGGCGCGCGCCGCCACCGACGCGCTGAAGCTCGACGAAGTCCGCTTCATCCCGACCGGCCGTTCGTGGCAGAAGGACAGCGCATCGGCCAGCGGCGAGCAGCGGCTGCAGATGCTGCTGCTCGCCGTCGGCGGCCGCGCGAACTGGAGCGTCGACGATCGCGAGGTACGCCGGGACGGGCCGACCTACACGGTCGACACGCTCGCCGAGCTGCGCAACGAACTCGGTGCACAGGTCTCGCTGGTGCTGGTCCTGGGCAGCGACCAGTTGCGCAATCTCGCGACCTGGCATCGCTATCGCGAACTGCTCGATTTCGCGCACATCGCCGCGACGCAGCGCGGCAGCCACCGGCTCGTCGACTTCGAACCCCAGGTCGCCGGCTTGCTCGACGAACGCGGGCACGAGGCGCTGCCCGAGGCGCCGGCCGGTGCGATCGTCTTCTTCCGCATGCCGCCGGTGCCGGTTTCGGCCACGGCCCTGCGTGCGGCGCTGGCCCGCGGCGAGCGCCCTGCAGAGCTATTGCCACCCGGGGTTCTCGACTATATTGACCGTCACCGCCTTTACCGAAACCCGAACGAAACGGCCTGAATGGATCCGCGAAAACTGCAACGCGTCATCGTCGACGCCCTCGAAGACGTCAAGGCGCAGGCCATCGAAGTCTTCAACACCACCGGGCAGACCGGCCTGTTCGATCGGGTCATCCTCGCCACCGGCACGTCGAACCGGCAGACACGGGCGCTCGCTTCGCACGTGCGCGACAAGATCAAGGCGGCCGGCGGCCACGTGATCTCGGTCGAAGGCGAAGAGACCGGCGAGTGGGTACTGGTCGACGCCGGCGATGCCGTCGTGCACATCATGCAGCCGGCGATCCGCGCCTACTACAACCTCGAGGAGATCTGGGGCAGCAAGCCGGTGCGGATGAAGCGCCGGGCCGCGGACATGCGCGCAAGGGGCGACGAGAACAAACTCGCGCAGTCGGTGGACGCCGACGAAATGCCCGAGCGGCACATGGACGACGGTGCGCCGGACTTCGATTTCGCTATCGACGACGCCGACGCCGACGGCGATGCCGACTTCGACGGCGACACCCGCAGCGACCGCAAGCCAGGCACGTCGGCGCGGGCTCCGCGAGCGCGCGCCGCGAAGACGCAAGCCGCAACGAAACCGCGCACAAAGGCGCCGAGCGCCAAGAAGGCCGCAGCCGCGAGGCCGGCGGCGACGAGCTCGAGCCCGGCAAGAAAGTCCGCGGCAGGCGCGAAAACCGGCGCTGCGAAGACTGCCACTGCGAAGACCGCTGCCGCCAAAACTGCCGCACCGGGAACCGCTGTCTCGAGGACCAGCGCCGCGAGGGCCGGCTCCTCTGGAGCCGGCGCCGCGCGGACCGGCTTCGCCGGCTCCACCCGATCCGCTCCAGCCGCGAAATCGGCCGCAGCCAGGACGCCCGCCAAGACGCGCCGCACGCGCGCGAGCTGACCGCTCGCCCGTGGCTGCCGCTGCCGCCCGCGCTTGCGAGCCCGGCCATTCGACTCCGCTCGTAACCCGTTCCACGGCGGCACCCAGTCGATGCTGATCCGCGTCATCGCCATCGGCACCCGGATGCCTGCCTGGGTCGGCACCGCGGTCGACGACTACTCGAAGCGACTGCCCGCCGAACTGGCACTCGAATGGCGCGAGATCAAGGCCGAGCCGCGCACGCGCGGCGGCAAGGCCGCCGCCTGGATGCAGAAGGAGGCCGCGCGCATCGAGCAGGCGCTGCCGCCCGCGTGCCGGATCGTCGCGCTCGACGAGCGCGGCGCCGACCTGAGCACCGCTCGACTCGCGGCCTGCCTGCGCGGCTGGCAGGAACGCGCGCAGCCGGTCGCGATCCTGATCGGCGGCCCTGACGGCCTCGACCCGGCGCTGAAATCGCGTGCCGACGAGTCGATCCGGCTGTCCAGCCTGACGCTGCCGCATCCGCTCGTGCGCGTGCTTCTGGCCGAGCAGTTGTACCGCGCCTGGTCGGTGCTTGCCGGGCATCCGTATCATCGCGACTGAGCCTGCGGCGCCGACGCGCGTCCCGGCCGCCGGCTCGACAGTACATTCCCGGACCGCCCCCTACGCCGAAGTGCCTGCCGACCTGATCTATCTCGCCTCGACCAGCCCGCGCCGCCAGGAATTGCTGCGTCAGATCGGCGTGCGCTTCGCGCTGCTGCTGCCCGATCCGCACGAGGATGCCGAAGCACTCGAAGCCCTGCGCGCCGGCGAATCGCCGACCGCCTACGTGCAGCGCGTGACGCTGGACAAGGCACGGGCCGCGCGCGAGCGCCTGCTGCGCCGCTCGCTGCCGCAGGCACCGGTGCTCGCGGCCGACACGACCGTTGCGGTCGGCGGCAAGATCCTCGGCAAGCCGGCCGACGATGCCGACGCCAGCCGCATGCTGGGCATGCTGTCGGGGCGCACGCACCGCGTGCTGACCGCGGTCGCTGTCGTGCGCGGCGCCCGGATCGAGATGCTGACCCAGGTCTCGCGCGTCACCTTCGCGCGCATGCGCGCGCAGGACATCGCGCGCTACGTCGCCTCCGGCGAGCCGCGCGGCAAGGCCGGCGCCTACGCGATCCAGGGCGCGATCGCGCGCCACGTGCGGCGAATCGAGGGCAGCCACTCCGGTATCATGGGCCTGCCGCTGTACGAGACTGCGCGGCTGTTGCGCGACGACGGGCTCGAGGAGGCTGTCGAACGATAGCCCTTCCGGTCCCGGCTCCCGCCGGAGTCGAAACGAGTCCGCCGATGACAGAAGAACTACTGGTCAACCACGCCGCGCACGAGACACGCGTCGCCCTCGTCCAGCAGGGAGCGATACAGGAACTGCACATCGAGCGGGCCAGTACACGGGGGCTGGTCGGCAATGTCTGCCTCGGGCGCGTGTCCCGCGTGTTGCCCGGCATGCAGTCGGCCTTCATCGACATCGGCCTCGAGC
>CALLYQ010000375.1 GCA_937858875.1 uncultured Lautropia sp.
CGCCAGCAGGGGCAAGCACCGGCAGGCGCAGCCGAACCCGGCCCCACGCCTTTGCTCGCACCGACTTTGCATGCACCGACTTTGCACGCACCGAACAGGACAGCCGCTGTCCGCAGTGAGGAACTGAAATGAGCGACCGGGTCAGGCGCTTCCTGCTGCACGGCGCACCGGTGCGTGGCGAAATCGTCACGCTCGACGAAGCCTGGCGCGAAGTGGTGTCGCGCCACGAGCTGCCGGCGTCGGTGCGCGACCGGCTCGGCGAGCTGTCTGCCGCCGCGCTTCTGCTGGCTGCGACGCTCAAGTTCGACGGCGCGCTGGTCATGCAGATCCAGGGCGACGGGCCGGTCGCCCTGTTCGTCGTCGAATGCCAGACCGACGGGCGCTACCGCGCCACGGTCAAGCTGCGCGAGGACGCCGGCGCGATCGCCGACCACGCGCCGCTGCCGTCGCTGGTCGACGCCAGCGGACGCGGCCGCTTCGTGGTCACGCTGGATCCGCGCAGCGATGCCGCCGGCCGGCAGCCCTGGCAAGGGATCGTGCCGCTCGACGGCGACACGATCGCCGAAGTGCTCGAGCGCTACATGCTGCAATCCGAGCAGTTGCCGACCCGGCTGTGGCTCGCCGCCGACGAGCGGCGCGCGGTCGGCCTGCTGCTGCAGCGGATGCCGGGCGAAGGCGGCAAGGCACCGAGGTCGCACGGTTCCGACGACGACGCCCGGAACCTGGACGCCGACGCCAACGCTGCGGTCGCCGTGCAGTCAAATGCCGACGACGACGGCTGGGAGCGCCTGCAGCGCCGAACTGCTCGAACTGCCGGCCGAGGAGATCCTTCATCGTCTGTTCTGGCAGGAATCGCTGCACGGCTTCGACAGCCGCGAATTACGCTTCGCCTGCAACTGCTCGCGCGACAAGGTCGTCGGCATGCTGAAGCTGCTCGGCAGCGCCGAAGTCGATTCGATCGTCAGCGAGCGCGGCGGCGTCGAGGTGCGCTGCGACTTCTGCAATCAGCTATGGCAGCTCGATGCCGTCGACTGCGCGCTGGTCTTCGCCGACGGCGAAGCGGCCCCGGGGTCGAGCAGCTACCACTGAAACGACTGTACGCAGTCCGAACCGCTCGAGGCGGCTATCCGAGCAAGCCGCGTCGCAGTCGAGCCGGCTCGCCTACTGGAGCTGCGCCGACGCCGTGCGAAGTTCGCCGCTCGAGCGCGGCAGCACCGGCGCTTCGTTGATCTGCACGAAGACCTCGCCCGGCTTGACCATCCCGAGGTCGTAGCGGGCGCGTTCCTCGATCGCACGGCTGCCGTCGCGCAGGTCGGCCACTTCGGCGGCCAGCGCCTCGTTGCGCGCCGACAGCCGGCCATTGACGCTGCGCTGCTGGACGAGCTGGCGCTCGAGGTCCCAGACGCGCAGCCAGCCGCCCTTGCCCAGCCACAACGGATACTGGATCAGGATCAGCATGGCCGACAGGATGACAAGCAAGGTGCGCATCAACGAGGTCTCGGCGAATCGCTCCACGCAAGGGCAGCCGGCGGCTGCCCCGCAAGATCAGCGCAGATTGTAGAACGCCGAGCGCCCGGGATACGAAGCAATATCCCCGAGATCTTCCTCGATACGCAGCAACTGGTTGTATTTCGCGATCCGGTCACTGCGGCTCATCGACCCGGTCTTGATCTGCAGGGCGTTGGTGGCGACCGCAATGTCGGCGATCGTCGTGTCCTCGGTTTCGCCGGAACGATGCGAGACCACGGCCGTATAGTTGTTCCGCTTGGCCAGCTCGATTGCCGCGAAGGTCTCGGTCAGCGTGCCGATCTGGTTGATCTTGATCAGGATCGAATTGGCGACGCCCTCTTCGATGCCCTTCTGAAGGATCTTCGTGTTGGTCACGAACAGGTCGTCGCCGACCAGCTGCACGCGCCCGCCGAGCGCTTCGGTCAGCTGCTTCCAGCCGTCCCAGTCGTTCTCGGCCATGCCGTCTTCGATCGTGATGATCGGGTAGCGGTCGCACCAGGTCGCCAGCAGGTTCGTCAGGTCGCCCGCCGACAGCGTCAGCCCCTCGCCCTCGAGCCGGTAGCTGCCGTCGCGATAGAACTCGGAGGCCGCGCAGTCGAGGCCCAGCGCCACTTCGCGGCCCGGCTCGTAGCCGGCGGCCGAGATCGCCTCCAGGATCAACTGGATCGCCGCCTCGTGATTCTGCACGCTCGGGGCGAAACCGCCTTCGTCACCGACCGCGGTCGATAGGCCGCGCGCGTGCAGCAGCTTCTTCAGCGCATGGAAGACCTCGGCGCCCTGGCGCAGCGCTTCGCGAAAGCTCGGCGCGCCGATCGGCAGGATCATGAATTCCTGCATGTCGAGGTTGTTGTTCGCGTGCGCACCGCCGTTGATGACGTTCATCATCGGCACCGGCAGCGCCATCGCGCCCGAGCCGCCGAAGTAGCGGTACAGCGGCAGCCCGGACTCCTCGGCGGCCGCACGCGCCACCGCCATCGATACCGCCAGCGTCGCGTTGGCGCCGAGCCGGGCCTTGTTCTCGGTGCCGTCGAGATCGATCAGCGTGCGATCGATGTAGGCCTGCTCGGAGGCGTCGAGCCCCATGATCGCTTCGGAGATCTCGGTATTGATGTTCTCGACCGCCGTCAGCACGCCCTTGCCCAGGTAGCGCGACTCGTCGCCGTCGCGCAGTTCGATGGCCTCGCGCGAACCGGTCGAGGCGCCCGACGGCACAGCCGCCCGCCCCATGACGCCCGACTCGAGCAGCACGTCGCACTCGACGGTCGGATTGCCGCGTGAATCGATGATCTCCCGACCGATGATGTCGACGATCGAACTCATTGCTCGTCTGCTCCCTGGACCACGACCATGTTGAAGAACTCGGTGGCGCCCTCGCGCTGCGCGCGGGCCTGCCGGTAAAGGACCGAATCATAGAAGGCCTTGGCCTTTTCGTAGCTGGGAAACTTGACCAGAACGATGCGGTTCGGCTGCCAGTTCCCTTCGAGCACCTCGTGCTTGCCGCCGCGCACGACGAACTCCCCGCCCGCCTCGGCAATGGCTCCCGGGCTCAGCGCCATGTAGCCGCGATAGCGCTCGGGATCCGAGACCTTGACGTCGGCAATCACGTAGGCAGTCATTGCATGCTCCTCAATTCGCGCCGCTGGCCGAAGCCGCAGCCGGTGATGGCAGGTCGACGACGCGCGGATAGCGCTCGCCGCGCGAGCGCGCGGCATGCGCGAGCGCGGCCTCGATGTAGGCGTGGAACAGCGGGTGGCCGTCGCGCGGCGTGGACGTGAACTCGGGGTGGAACTGCACTCCGACGAACCACGGGTGCGCGAGCGGGCCGCTGCGCGGCAGCTCGATGATCTCGACCAGCTCCTCGGACGGCGTGCGCGCCGACACGACGAGACCGGCCTGCTCCAGGTGCTCGACGTAGCGGTTGTTGACTTCGTAGCGATGGCGGTGGCGCTCGTTGACCGATTCGCCGTAGATCGAGGCGCTGAGCGTGTCGGGCACGATCGGGCAGCGCTGCGCGCCGAGCCGCATCGTGCCGCCGAGGTCGGAATCCTGGTCGCGCCGCGCCGTGCTGCCGTCGCGCTCGCGCCATTCAGTGATCAGCCCGATGACCGGATGCGGCGAGTCGGGATCGAACTCGGTGCTGTTCGCGCCGTCGAGCCCGCCCAGCGATCGGGAGAACTCGATGACGGCGAGCTGCATGCCGAGGCAGATGCCCAGGTAGGGCACGCCGCGCTCGCGCGCGAAGCGGATCGCCTGGATCTTGCCCTCGACGCCGCGCTTGCCGAAGCCGCCCGGTACCAGGATCGCGTCGTAGCCCTCGAGCATCTTGCAGCCCTCGGCCTCGATGCGCTCGGAGTCGATGTAGTCGATGCGCACATCGCTGCGCGTATGGATGCCGGCGTGGATCAGCGCCTCGCTCAGCGACTTGTAGGACTCGGTCAGGTCGACGTACTTGCCGACCATCGCGATGCGCACCTCGTGCTCCGGATGCTCGAGCGCGTGGACCAGCTTGTCCCAGACCGTCAGGTCGGCCGGCTTCGTGTCGAGCCGCAGGATCTCGCAGATCGTGCGGTCGACGCCCTGCTCGTGCAGCATCCGCGGGATCCGGTAGATGCTGGTCTCGTCCCAGACCGAGATCACCGAGTCGAGCTGCACGTTCGAGAACAGCGAGATCTTCGCGCGCTCGTCGTCGGGAATGCGGCGGTCGGCGCGGCACATCAGCATGTCGGGCGAGATGCCGATCTCGCGCAGCTTCTGCACCGAATGCTGCGTCGGCTTGGTCTTGAGCTCGCCGGCCGACGGAATGAACGGCACCAGCGTCAGATGCACGAAGCACGAATTGCCGCGTCCGAGCTTCAGGCTCATCTGCCGCACCGCCTCGAGAAAGGGCAGCGACTCGATGTCGCCGACCGTGCCGCCGATCTCGACGATCGCGACCTGCGCCGCATCGGGCGCGCCGACGCCGGCGCCGCGCGCGATGAACTCCTGGATCTCGTTGGTGATGTGCGGGATGACCTGGACCGTGCGGCCGAGGTACTCGCCGCGCCGTTCCTTCTTGATCACCGACTCGTAGATCTGGCCGGTCGTGAAGTTGTTCGATCGGCGCATGCGCGCCGACACGAAGCGTTCGTAGTGGCCGAGGTCGAGGTCGGTTTCTGCGCCGTCTTCGGTGACGAAGACTTCGCCGTGCTGGAACGGGCTCATCGTTCCGGGATCGACGTTGATGTACGGGTCGAGCTTGAGCAGGGTGACCCGGATGCCGCGGGATTCGAGCAGCGCGGCGATCGACGCGGCGGCGATGCCCTTGCCTAGCGAGGACACCACGCCACCGGTGACGAAGACGAATTTGGTCATGAGGGTGCGCCGGGAAACGGGGATTATAAGACGGGCCCGACCGTGGCGCTGCCGACGCAGGCGCTGCCGACGGAGGTGCTGGCGGGCAGGACGCTGCCGGTCAAGGTT
>CALLYQ010000376.1 GCA_937858875.1 uncultured Lautropia sp.
CGGTGCAGGCCCAGGTGCTGCGCCTGCTGTCCGAACTGAAGGAACGTCTCGGGCTGTCGATGCTGTTCGTCACGCACGACCTGCGCGTGGCGGCGCAGATCTGCGACGTCGTCGCGGTCATGCAGTCGGGCAAGGTCGTCGAGGCCGGGCGCGCTGCCGACGTCTTCGTCGACCCGAAGCATCCCTACACACGCGAGCTGATCGAGGCCATTCCGGGCCGCGACTGGTCGCACCCGCATCAGGACCTCAGGGTCGAGGAGACATCATGATGAGCACCGAATCGCCCGGCCGACCGCAGGCAGCGACCGAAAGCCTGCAGCCGACCGGGCCCGCGCAGCCTTCGGCCGCCGCACATCCGCCGGGCCTGTCGATGCTCGCACGCCGGCGCATCGAAGCCGAGATCCTCGGCCATGTCTACGAGGTGCTGAAGGCTTCGCATGGCAAGGAGCTCGCGATGCAGGTCATCGGCGACGCGACCCGGCGTTCGTCGATCGAGCAGGCGCAGCGCTTCGCCGCGGATACGCCGCAGGGCACCTCGCTGCAGAGCTTCGTCGAGCTGAGCAAGCTCTGGGAAACCGAAGACGCGCTGAAGATCGAAGTGCGCGAACGCACGGCCGACCGCTACGCCTTCGACGTCGTGCGCTGCCGCTACGCGGAGATGTACAAGGCCATGGGGCTGGGCGAGATCGGGCATCTGCTGTCCTGTCAACGCGACGGTACCTTCTGCGAAGGCTACGACCCGAGGTTGAAGTTCCGTCGCACGCAGACGATCATGCAGGGCGCCAGCCACTGCGATTTCCGCTACGACTACGAGGCCGACCGATGACGTGGGTGACGCCCGGCTATGCCGATGCCTGCTTCGCACCGAGCTACGCGAGTGCGCGCGGCAAGTTCCTGCTCGCCGCCGACCGCGCGGGAGCGCGTGTCGACGTGCTGGTCAACACCGAGGCGCGTTCGCCGAACGGCGGCACGCTGACGACCGACGTCGCCGTCCTCGGTCCATCGGAGGCCGAGGGCGCGCTGCTCGTGGTCAGCGGCACGCACGGCCCCGAGGGTTTCGTCGGTTCGGCAGCGCAGATCGCGCTGCTCGATTCGCTGGTCCATGGCGCCGAAGCCTTGGCGGTTCGCGTTGTGCTGGTCCATGCGATCAACCCCTGGGGCTTCGCCCACGTCAGCCGCACGACCGAAAACAACGTCGATCTGAACCGCAACTTCATCGACTGGGATGCGCCGCTGCCGGCCAATCCGGCCTACGGGAAGTTGCATCCGTTGCTCTGCCCCGCCGAATGGACTCCGCAGGTGCTCGAAGCCGCCGAGGCCGGGCGCCAGGCCTGGATCGCGTTGCATGGGCAGGAGACCTACGTCGACGTGACCAGCCGCGGCCAGTACAGCCATGCCGACGGCCTGAACTACGGCGGTGCGGGTCGCGAATGGTCGAACCTCGCGCTCGAGACGATCGTCTCGCGCCATCTGGCCGGCACGAAGCGGATCGCGTTGATCGACTGGCACACGGCGCTCGGCGAACGCGGCAAGCCCTTCTTCCTGTGCTTCAACGAACCGGGCGGCGCGGGCTGGCAGCGCGCCTGCGACTGGTGGGGACGCGAGAACGTCGAGTCGCAGGGCGGCTTCGAGGGTTCGGGCCGGCCCCAGTACACGGGCCTGCTGTTCCACGGCGTGCAGAAGTTCGCCGCGCCGGCCGAGGTCACCGGCGCCGTCGTCGAGTTCGGCACGCGCAGCATGGACGAGATGCGCAAGACGCTGCAGATCGATCGTTTCCTGAAGTTCGGCGCCGGGTTGCCGCCCGAGCAGCGCGCGGCGATGCGCGAGGAGGTGCTCGATTCGTTCTCGCCGTTTTCGCTCGACTGGAAGCGGTCGACGCTCGGGCATGCGATGGTCATTCAGCGGCAGGCGTTGCAGGGCGTGGGCGGCTGGCGCTGATCGGGAAGCCCGCGAACTCCTTGACCGAGCGCAGCTCGGTGTAGGAAGTGATCCGCGCCACGCCCATCGACAGGTCGTTGATCCAGGCGTCGGAGATGTGCTGGTAGTGGTCGATGTCCTGGCAAGCGAAGCGCAGCAGGTAGTCGAAAGGCCCGCTGACCAGGTAACAGGCGACGACCTCGGTGCACTGCAATGCGCGGTGCTCGAACTGTTGCAGCGTGGCCTGGCGCTGGTCGACGAGGATCACCTCGGCGTGCACGATGATCGGATCGCCGAGCGTGCGCCGCGCGATCACGGCTCGGTAGCCTTCGATGTACTTGTCGCGCTCGAGCCGCTTCACGCGATCCAGGCAGGCTCGTGCCGACAGGCCCACGCGGTCGGCCAGCGCCTGATTGGTCATGCGCCCGTCGTGTTGCAGTTCGGCAAGGATCCGCTGGTCGATCGCATCGAGGGGCTTCATCCGGGGAAGTCTACGCGGGCTCTGCTCGCGTGGTCGAGGCGCAGCGTCAGGCACCAGGCCGAACCGCCCGAACGCCAGAAGGAATCGAGCGGTACCAGCGTGACCCGGTAGCCGAGCGCCTGCAGTCGCTCGCGAAGTTCGTTCGAGCAATGACCCATGACGAGCTCGCGGCCGATCGAAACCGAGTTCACGCTGAAGTGCCGGGCATCGTGTTCGGCGACTTCGATCAGCGCATCGCCGGCCAGCGCTTGCAGCAGCTCGCGCGAGGCGCAAGTGAAAGCTGGCGGATACCAGAGGATCTCGCCGCCGGAGAGTGCGCACAGGCAGGTATCGAGGTGGTAGAAGTGCGGGGAAGCGAGTTCGAGCGACACGGTGTCGACACCGAACACCCGCCGCAAGGTGTCGCGTGCGGCGAGGCTCGATCGCTGGCCATGACCCAGCCAGAGCAGTTGCCGGCGGGCGTCCCAGATCGCGTCGCCGGCGCCCTCGAAGAACACGCCCTCGGGCGTCTCGTGCAGCGAGCGCACGAGGCCGCGATCGCGCAGCGATTCGAACG
>CALLYQ010000377.1 GCA_937858875.1 uncultured Lautropia sp.
GAGCGAGATGAAATCCTTGAACTGCTCGATCCAGTAGATCATCGCCGCGTCGGGCGCGCTGCAGCGGTCGACAGGAAGCCCGCGCACGAGCCTGAAGCCGCGGCCGTGCATGATGTCCCTGCGCAGCGCGTGCAGCTTGTCGCCGAGCTTCGGCAACGGAAACTGCGCACGCGTGAGACCGGGGATAGTGCCGCCAGCCCTCTTCGCGGTGCGCAGGGCGCCGTCGAGCTCGCCGATCTCCTCGTCGCTCAATTGCCAGATCCAGTCCGCTCGACGGGACTCCTCCGAGCCCTTCCAGACGCTAGGATGCGCGCACGGCTGTCCAAGTACCTGATCGTCCATTTGTCTCGCTCCGTCCTCGTGGTACGCGGGCGCCGGCCAAGGCCCGGCAGCGTCGGGCGATGATATGGGGTGAAAGCATTTAAATCAAGCGGTTTAGACATGACGGAACAAACATGAAGCGCTCCCGGGCCGACCCCCACGACGAGGAGCATGAGCCCGAGACGACGCGGGAGCAGTTGCTCATCGCCGCCGAGCGGCTGTTCGCCCGCGACGGCACCACGGGAGTGTCGCTGCGCGCCATCGCACGCGAGGCCGGGCAGCGCAACACAGGGGCCGTGCACTACTACTTCGGATCGCGCGAAGGCGTGATCGAGGCGATTTTCGAGTTCCGAGCGGCCGGCATCGACAAGGCCCGCACTGAAGCCCTCGATGCGATTCCATCCCACCTGCGTGGCAGCGAACGCGTTCGTGCCGTGGTCGCGGCGATCGTCGTCCCCTTCGCCGAGCAGGCCGAGGCCTCCTCGATGGAGAGCCACTACCCGCGCTTCGTGGCCCAGTTGATCCAGTCAGAGGACGAGATCGCCCACCGCATCTGGCGCGCGCGCTTCAGCGGCAGCATCGAAAGCGCCTATGCGAGGCTCGCCGAAGCCCTTCCGCAGGTGCCCGCCGCCGTGCTGCAGCACCGCTTTGCGACGCTCTTTCGACTTGCCGTCTATGCCACGGCTGATCTGGACCGAGGGTTCGAGCGGTCGCGGCCGCCGGCCGGGCACGATGCCCAACGCCGGCTGCAGATCGAGAACGTGATCGACATGCTGGCCGCGGCCGTGGCCGCGCCCTTGAGCGAGGCACTCAGGGACGCGGCGACAAAGGGTTCGCTGGCACGGCCCACGCGGCCCGGATCCCTGAGTCGCGTCTTCCGCCGACCGAACGGGAACTCCGGCGAATCCTGAGTGTAGGCCATGCGAGCCGGAGTCTCTGCATGACCTACCTGGAACGCTTGCTGTGATGCAAAGGTTCAAGGAGCGATCTGCGGTACGCCTTGGCGAGAATCAAGCCTCGGCCGCGGGTTCCGTCCGATCATCGAAGCATGTAGCCCTGTTTCAGGAAGAAGCCATGCTCCGCTTCGACGTCCCTCCCGTGCACGCCAACGCCGTACGTGCCGACGCTGTCGTCACCTTCGTGCTCAGCGTCGCCGCACTCGCCTTCGGCCTGCCCTGGCTGTTCGTGATCCTCGCTGTGGCCGGCTTCGTGCGCGGTTTCTTCGGCCACACCCGCTGTCCGGTCCATAGATTGCATACAGCATTGCTGCAAGCACTTGGCTGGGCCGGCAAGAAGGAGAACGCCGGCGCAAAGATGTTCGCCGCCAAGCTGCTGTTCGTCGCGAGCGCGGCGAGCGTCGCGCTCTGGCTGCTCGGCAGCCCGCTGTGGCAGGTGCCGGCAGCGGTGCTCGCGGTGTTTTCGTTCGCCGAATGGGCCTTCTCGTTCTGCGCCGCGTGCTGGGCTTACACACTTTGGTACCGGCTGCGCAGCCAATAGAAAGAAGGTCCGGCGGTCGAAACGCCAGCGAACACCGCCCTCGCATCAGCCGATCTTCACCGGCACGAAAATCCGGTCGCCGTCGCGTGCAATCAGCAGCGCGACGGCCTTGTCGGCCTTGTTGACCTCCTTGCGCATCTGCTCGACCGACTTCACCGGCTCGCCGTTGATCGCGAGGACCACGTCGCCGGGCCGCAGGCCGGCCGCCTTCGACGCACCCGCGACGCCTTCGATCACGAGGCCCGTGTCTCTCGACCCGGTCCGCTCTTCCGGCTTCAGCGGTCGCACGGCCAGACCGAGGCTGCCCTGGCTGGCCGCCGCGTCGGCTGCGTCGGCCGTCTTCACCGGTTCGTCACTGGAGGAACCGAGCTGCGCGGCAACCTCCTGACGCTTGCCGTCGCGCCAGACCGTCAGCTTGACCGTCTGCCCCGGCTTCGACATGCCGATGATCCCCGGCAATTCGCTCGACACATCGATCTCGCGGCCGTCGACCGACAGGATCACGTCGCCCGATTTCAGGCCCGCCTTCGCGGCCGGGCTGTCTTCGGAGACGTCGGCGACCAGCGCGCCCTTCGGCGCATCCAGGCCGAAGGAATCGGCGAAGGTCTGGTTGACCTGCTGGATCGTCACGCCCAGACGCGCGTGCGTGGCATGGCCAGTGGCGACGATCTGGTCCTTGATGCTGAGCGCCACGTCGATCGGGATCGCGAAGGACACGCCCTGGTAGCCCCCGCTGCGGCTGTAGATCTGCGAGTTGATCCCGACGACCTTGCCGTTCGTATCGAACAGCGGGCCGCCCGAGTTGCCCGGGTTGACCGCGACGTCGGTCTGGATGAACGGGACGAAGCCGCCGTCGGGTAGCGTGCGGCCGGTCGCGCTGACGACGCCGGCGGTCACCGAGTTTTCGAATCCGAACGGCGAACCGATCGCCAGGACCCACTGGCCGACCTCGACGTCGGAGAGCTTGCCGAGTTGCACGGTCGGAAGCTCCTTCGCGTCGATCTTCAGCACGGCGACGTCGGTCTTCGGATCGCTGCCGAGCACCGTGGCGACGAACTCGCGCCGGTCGGTCAGCTTGACGGTGACTTCGCTGGCGTCGCGCACGACGTGAGCATTGGTCAGGATCAGGCCGTCGGAGTCGATGATGAAGCCCGAACCCTGGCCGCGCGCCGGCAGCGAGCGCTGCTCCGGATCGCCGAATCCCGGAATCTGGAAGCGGCGGAAGAACTCGAACATCGGATCGTCGGGATCCATGCCTCGCGGCGCGAAGCCGCGCGGCGAGCCGTCGAGCGAAACCTTGCTCGATCCGGTCACGGTAATGTTGACGACAGCCGGACCATAGCGCTTGGTCAGCGCAGTGAAGTCTGGGAGCGCAACGGCCGCGGCCGCTTGTGCGCTCGGCGTAGCCTCGGTTCGTGCGCTTGCCTGTTGCTGCGCCCACGCGTCGGGAACCGACGCCACGGCACCGTAGCCTGCTGCTCCGACGATACCGGCCACCATCAGCGCGGCCACGAGCTTGTTGGTTGCGAATCTTCTGGCTTTCATCTCGAGTGCCTCGAAAGGCCGTTGGTTGACGAGGCCTCGAATGTGATCTGCGATTCTTAGCGCCGCCTTAAATCGTCCGAATCCGGCCCGAATCGATCGGTTATCTTCGAATCTGCAGCGGCCGCCGCATCGGCGGCCGGACCTTCGTTCCCGGGAGCCCACGATGCAGGCTATCCTGCTGTTCGCACACGGTGCGCGCGCCGACGACTGGGCGACGCCCTTTCGCGCCGTGCGCGACCGGCTTCGCGCCGCGCGCCCCGACCAAGCGGTCGAACTGGCCTTCCTCGAGTTCATGTCGCCCGATTTCGACGGCGGCGTGAACCTGCTGTGCACGCAAGGCGCCACTCGGCTGCTCGTCTGTCCGCTGTTCCTCGGCAGCGGCGGCCATGTGCTGCGCGAGTTGCCCGCGCTCATCGACGCCGCAAGGGCGCGCCGCCCCGAGCTGCCGATCGACTGCGGACCTTCGCTGGGCGAAGACCCGGAGATGATCGACGCGATCGCACGGTTCTGCCTCCGCCAGCTCGACCGGCGAACCGACGGCCCATTGCAGGATTCCGGATAAGCAAGGAAAAAAGAACTGGTTCCCCACGGCCGCCGGCTTTCCTATGCTCGTTGCTTTCCTCACGCGATACAGGGAACACAAGGCGTCATGGGCAGCGCGGCACAGTCATCCGGTTCGCTCGCACCCGGCAGGGTCTACCTGATCGGGGCCGGTCCGGGTGCAGCAGACCTGCTCACGCTGCGCGCCGCCCGCCTGCTGGCCAGCGCCGACGTCGTGCTGCACGACGCGCTGGTCGGCCCCGACATCCTGGCGCTGGCGCCGCAGGCCGAGCTCGTCGACGTCGGCAAGCGCTGCGCGCGTGCATCGGCCGCGCAGCATTTCATCAACCGGCGCCTCGTCGAATGCGCGCGCCGGCACCGCATCGTCGTGCGCCTCAAGGGTGGCGACCCGAGCCTGTTCGGGCGCGCCCGCGAAGAGATCGAAGCCCTGCGCAAGGCCGGTATCGAGTTCGAGATCGTCCTCGGCGTCACGGCTGCACTCGCCGCCGCGGCCCAGGTCGGGTGCCCGCTCACG
>CALLYQ010000378.1 GCA_937858875.1 uncultured Lautropia sp.
GAGTTGCAGGCGGCGCTCGACGCCGCCGATGCCTGGAGCCTTGCGCACCGGATCGATCGCGTGCTCAGCCGCCTCGGGCTCGACGGCTCGCTGCCGGTCGACGAACTGTCGGGCGGGACGCGCAAGCGTGTGGCGCTGGCTCGCGCGCTGGTCGCCGAACCCGAGTTGCTGCTGCTCGACGAGCCTACCAACCACCTGGACATCGAGTCGATCGGCTGGCTCGAGGAACTGCTGCTCGCCTATGCCGGCGCGGTCGTCGTGGTCACGCACGACCGGCGTTTTCTCGATCGCGTGGCCACGCGCGTCGTCGAACTCGATCGCGGCAAGCTGCGATCGTATCCGGGCAGCTTTTCCGCCTGGCAGGCGCGCCGCAGCGATGAACTTGCACAGGAAGCGGTGCTCGACGCGAAATTCGACAAGTTCCTCGCGCAGGAAGAAGTCTGGATCCGCAAGGGCGTGCAGGCGAGGCGCACGCGCGACGAGGGTCGCGTGCGCCGGCTCGAGGCGCTGCGCCGTGAACGCGCAGCGCGGCGCGAGCGCATCGGCCGCGTCGAACTGACGCTCGATGCCGGCGAACGCTCCGGCAAGCTGGTCGCGGAACTGGTCGGCGTCTCGAAGGCCTGGGACGGACGCACGGTCGTGCGCGACTTCGACACGATCGTGCAGCGCGGCGACCGCGTTGGCCTGATCGGCCCGAACGGTTCGGGCAAGACGACGCTGCTGAAGCTGATCCTCGGCGAGATCGCGCCTGACTCCGGCAGCGTGCGTCGCGGCACCGGGCTGCAGCTTGCGTATTTCGATCAGTTGCGCGAGCGGCTCGACGACGAGGCGACGCTGGCCGAGACGATCAGCCCGGGTTCGGAATGGGTCGAGATCGACGGCAAGCGCCTGCACGTGACCGGCTACCTCGGACGCTTCCTGTTCGCGCCCGAGCGCGCACGCTCCCCGGTCAGGAGCCTGTCGGGCGGCGAACGCAACCGGCTGCTGCTGGCGCGGCTGTTCGCACGCCCTGCGAACCTGCTGGTACTCGACGAGCCGACCAACGATCTCGACATCGAAACACTGGAACTGCTCGAGGAACTGCTGGCCGACTATCCCGGAACGCTGCTGCTCGTCAGCCACGACCGCGCATTCCTCGACAACGTGGTCACGCAGTCGATCGTCTCGCTCGGCGACGGACGCTGGCGCGAGTACGCCGGCGGCTGGGCCGACGTCGAGGCCGCACGCCAGCAGGCGACCGAGCCACGAAGCGATGCGGCACGGCGCGCAGATGCGCTCGCGTCGCGCGACGACGCAGCAGCCGCGTCCGGTGGGAGCAGCGGTACGGCGACCGACGGCGATCGCGCCGGGGCAGCGGACTCGCCCGCTCCAGGCGACGCGCGTCGGGCCAAGCTCAGCTATCGCGAGCAGCGCGAGCTCGAAGCCCTGCCCGAGCGCATCGAAGCACTCGAAGCCGAACAGAAGAGCCTCGAGGTGCAGCTCGCCGACCCCGCCAGCTACCAGGCCGGCGGCGACGCGGTACGCGCGCTGCGCGAGCGATTCGATACGATCGAGCTCGAACTGCTCGAGGCGCTCGAGCGTTGGGAGGCGCTCGAGTCGCGCCGCTGAACGTCCTCTCGATCCGATCGACCGATCGACCCATCACAGACAGGAGAGCCCGATGCCTTCATTCGACGTGGTATCCGAAGCCGACGCCGTCGAGGTGCGCAACGCGATCGACCAGGCCAACAAGGAAATCGCCAACCGCTTCGACTTCAAGGGATCCGACGCGCGGATCGAACAGAAGGAGCGTGAGCTGACCTCGTTCGCCGACGACGAGTTCAAGCTCGGCCAGGTGCGCGAGGTCGTGCTCAACAAGTTCGCCAAGCGCAACGTCGACGTCCGCTTCCTCGACTGGGGCGATCCGCAGAAGATCGGCGGCGACAAGATGAAGCAGACGATCACCGTGCGCCACGGCGTGTCGTCGGAACATGCAAAGAAGATCGTCCGGCTGATCAAGGACAGCAAGCTGAAGGTGCAGGCGAGCATCCAGGGCGACACGGTGCGGGTGACCGGCGCCAAGCGTGACGACCTGCAGTCGGCGATCGCGCTGCTGAAGAAGGAAGTCACCGACGTGCCGCTGGCCTTCGAGAACTTCCGCGACTGACGACATCGGCGGCTGTTGCCGCCGTCGAAATACGGCGATGGCCGTAAGCGACCCGGCACCGGCAGCATCGGCGGTCCCCCGCCGGATCCTGCCTGCGATCGCGCTGGCGCAGCTGGCCGGCGGCTCGCTGTGGTTTGCGACCAACGGCGTGATGGACGAACTGCAGCGCGACTGGGGCCTCGCCGACAGCGCGCTCGGCACGCTGACCGCGGCCGTACAGCTCGGCTTCGTCGCCGGCACGCTGGTCTTCGCGCTGCTGACGATCGCCGATCGCTTTTCGCCACGACGAGTATTCCTCGCCTGCGCGCTGGCCGGCGCGCTGATCAACGCGGCCAGCCTCGCAATCCCCGAGAAGCTGGCGCCGCTGGTGGCGATCCGCTTCGCCACCGGCTTCTTCCTGGCGGGCATCTATCCGGTGGGGATGAAGATCGCGTCGGGCTGGTACCAGCGCGGGCTGGGCGCGGCACTCGGCGTGCTCGTCGGCGCGCTGGTGCTCGGCACCGCGCTGCCCCATGGACTGCGCGCGATCGGCAGCGGCTGGGCCTGGCCGACGGTGGTCCTGGCCGTTTCGGCGATCGCCGCGGCCGGCGGCCTGCTGATGCACATCGCCGTGCCCGACGGGCCGTTCCTCGCGCGCAGCGCGCGGATGAACCCGCGGGCGCTGGCACTGATCTGGCGCGACCCGGCGCTGCGTGCGCCGGCCTTCGGCGATTTCGGCCACATGTGGGAGCTCTACGCGTTCTGGGCGCTGGTCCCGCTGATCGTCGCGACCCGCCTGTCCGGCCCGACGCTGTCGCTGGCTTCCTTCATGACGATCGCCGTCGGCTTCATCGGCTGCGTGGCCGGTGGCGCGCTGGTCAGCCGCTTCGGCGGCGCACGCGTGGCTTGCGTGCAACTGGCGGCGAGCTGTCTGTGCTGCCTGGCCGCCCCCTGGCTGCTCGCCGCCGGTCCCGTGGCTTTCGCTCTGTGGATGCTGATCTGGGGCATGACGGTCGTCGGCGACTCGCCGCAGTTCTCGGCGTTGAGCGCCGATGCAGCGCCGCGCGAACTCGTCGGCAGCGTGCTGACGATCATCAATTGCATCGGGTTCGCGCTGACGGCGATCCTGATCCATGCCTTCGCGCAGGCAGCCGCGACCTGGCCGCTCGATTGGGTGCTTCCGTTTCTTGCGATCGGGCCGCTTGCCGGACTTGCGGCGATGCGCCCGCTGCTGCGATAGTCGCGCGGGCCCGATCGAGCGCGGCCCGACTCTCACGAAAGGACAATCGAATGAGCGCAACGCTGTTCCCGCGCTGGCCCGTCGTGCGCGACGGCGTCGTTGCCCCCGACGAACGCCTGCCCTGGCCGCAGACCTTCGCGCTGGGGCTGCAGCACGTCGTCGCGATGTTCGGCGCCACGGTGCTGGCGCCGCTGCTGATGGGCTTCGACGCCAACGTGGCGATCCTGATGTCGGGGATCGGCACGCTGCTGTTCTTCTTCGTCGTCGGCGGGCGCGTGCCGAGCTACCTCGGTTCGAGCTTCGCGTTCATCGGCGTGGTCATCGCGGCGACCGGCTACGCCGGCGCCGGGCCGAACGCGAACATCGGCGTCGCACTCGGCGGAATCATCGCCTGCGGCGCGCTGTACACGCTGATCGGCGCGATCGTCGTGGCCTCGGGTGCCGGCTGGACCGAGCGCTTCATGCCGCCGGTGGTGACCGGCGCCGTCGTCGCGGTGATCGGGCTGAACCTGGCCCCGATCGCGGTCAAGGGAGCCACGGCCAACGATTTCGACGCCTGGATGGCCCTCGTGACCGTGCTCTGCGTCGCCGGCGTGGCCGTGTTCACGCGCGGGCTGATGCAGAAGCTGCTGATCCTGGTCGGCCTGGTGGCCGCCTACCTGGTCTACCTGCTGCTTTCCAACGGGCTGCAGCTCGGCAAACCGATCGACTTCGGCGCCGTCGCCGCGGCACCCTGGTTCGGCTTGCCGAAGTTCGCATCGCCGGTGTTCCGCGCCGACGCGATGATGCTGATCGCGCCGGTCGCGATCATCCTGGTGGCCGAGAACCTCGGCCACATCAAGGCCGTGTCGGCGATGACCGGTCGCAACCTCGACCCGCTGCTGGGCCGCGCCTTCGTCGGCGACGGGCTGGCGACGATGCTGTCGGGCAGCGTCGGCGGCACCGGCGTGACCACCTATGCCGAGAACATCGGCGTGATGGCCGCCACCCGCGTCTATTCGACGCTGATCTTCGTCGTGGCCGCCGCCGTGGCGATCGTGCTCGGCTTCTCGCCGAAGTTCGGCGCGCTGATCGCGACGATCCCGACCGCCGTGCTCGGCGGCGTGTCGATCGTCGTGTTCGGGCTGATCACCGTGGCCGGCGCGAAGATCTGGATCGACAACCGCGTCGACTTCGGCGACAACCGCAACCTGATCGTCGCCGCCGTCACGCTGATCCTTGGCGCCGGAGACTTCTCGCTGAAAATCGGCGGCTTCACGCTCGGCGGCATCGGTACCGCGACCTTCGGCGCGATCCTGCTCAACGCGCTGCTCGGCAATACGCAGCCGGTACCCGGGACCGGCAACGCCGTGGCAAGCGCGTCGCGGCCGTGATCGCCTGCTGCCTGGCCGGTCAGCGGCCGGTCAGCGGCCGGGCAGCAGGGCGGCGTGCGCCGCGCCGCGAAAATCGGCCGGCGGCGGCAATCCCTTGGCGACGGCCTTCTCGCGCGCCAGCGCGTGATCCATGTCGGCCGGCACGAACTCGACCGGCTTGCCAAGCTGCCGGGCAGCAAGCAGTTCGTCACGTGCGACCTCGCCGCCGCCGATCGCAATCAGCGCGTCGCTGACACGGACCATCGCTTCGGAAGTCGGCGACAGCCGCGAGTCGCCGGGCAGCAGGCCGCCCCAGGTCTCGTCGACCACGTAGAAGACCAGGTCGACGCAGGGCGACAGCGCAACCGACTGCTGCCTCGCCTGCGTCGAAACGATGCCGGCAGTACGGAAACCGCGCTGCTTGGCCAGACGGTAGACGGCGCCGATCCCCTCGGCCGTGGCGCCGGCATTCACGATCGTCTGCCGCGGATCGAGTGCGTCGAGCGTACGCGCCGCATGCGCGAGCATCGTGGCCGGATTCTGGTAGCCGGCACCCGAGTAGCCGGCGAAGGTCACGACCCGAGCCCGCAGGCCGCGGAAGTGCTCGACGACGCGCTCGGCCGACGCCTCTTCGACGTGCTGCGGCGACTCGCAACCCGAGTCG
>CALLYQ010000379.1 GCA_937858875.1 uncultured Lautropia sp.
GACCGCCGCAGTCGGCGCGCGCGACGACACCCCCGCCTGCCGCTCCCCGTCCGATATCAGCACCGGCGGAATTCCCGGGTTTCACTTCAGTACTCGATGGCCGTTTCGACCGGGCGCAACATGTCGCGGATCGCGCCGATCAGGTCGTCGTGCGGCTGCACGCGCCAATGTTCGCCGAGTTCGATCGCGCAGGCAGCCTGGCGGTTGCCGTACTCGAGCACGACGGGCAGCGCCGGCACGTCGCGCCGCTCGCCGATCGCAAACGGTGCGATGGCGCCGCGCAAGACGGCGCTGTCGGCGGTGCCGTTCAGACGGATACGCAGGCGCTTGCCGAACTCCTGGCGAGCGCCGACGAGGTCGAGGATGCGCTCGGCGACGACGCGTTGCCCGCCGGTGTAGTCGTCCTTGCTGATCTTTCCGTAGACGACGAGCAGCTCGTCGTCGCGGATCTGCCGGCGATGCGCGTCGTACAGCTCGTTGAAGACCGACACTTCGAGCTTGCCGCTGCCGTCGTCGAGCGTGACGAAGACCATCTTGCCGCGCCGCGTCATCATCGTGCGCTGAGCCGCCACCACGCCGACCATCCAGACCGGCTGTGGCTGCGGCTGCAGGTCGGCGAGCTTCGTGCGCACGAAACGGCGCACCTCGTCGCGATAGCCATTGAACAGATGGCCGCTGAGAAAGAATCCGAGCGCCGCCTTCTCTTCCTGCAGCCGCTGGCGCTCGCTCCAGGCCGGCGCCGGCAGCCATTCGGGCGC
Source organism: uncultured Lautropia sp. (assembly GCA_937858875.1). Classification (GTDB taxonomy): domain Bacteria; phylum Pseudomonadota; class Gammaproteobacteria; order Burkholderiales; family Burkholderiaceae_E; genus Zeimonas. The sequence continues at coordinate 759 of CALLYQ010000379.1, forward strand.
GCTCGGCATGCCGGTGTCGAACAGGCTGACCTGGTCGATCGCCGCGCCTGCCGCCTCGGCCGCATCCATCGCGCGCCCGACGTTGGCCAGCAGCTTCGCGCGATCGTCGTCGAGCGTGTCGAAGGCACCGGCGCGCACCAGCGCCTCGATCGTGCGGCGGTTGACGGTCTTGCGGTCGATGCGCTCGCAGAAGTCGAACAGGTCGCGAAACGGCCCGTCGGCACGGGTACGCAGCATCTCGACGACCGCGCCCTCGCCGGTGCCCTTGACGGCCCCCAGCCCGTAGCGCAGTGCGCGATCCGACACCGGCTCGAAACGAAAGCCCGAGGCATTGATGTCCGGCGGCAAGATCTCGACGCCGTTGGCCTTCGCATCGTCGACGAACAGCTGCACCTTGTCGGTGTCGTCCATGTCCGAAGACAGCGTGGCCGCCATGAATTCGGCCGGATACAGCGCCTTGAGCCAGGCCGTGTGGTAGGTGACGACGGCGTAGGCGGCCGTGTGCGACTTGTTGAAGCCGTATTCGGCGAACATCGCCATCAGGTCGAACAGCTTGTTGGCCAGCTCGACCGGGTAGCCCTTTTTCTGCGCGCCGTCGACGAACAGGCCGCGGTGCTGCGCCATCTCCTCGGGCTTCTTCTTGCCCATCGCGCGGCGCAGCAGGTCGGCGCCGCCGAGCGTGTAGCCGCCGATGATCTGCGCGATCTGCATGACCTGCTCCTGGTAGACGATCACGCCGTAGGTCGGCTCCAGGCAGGCCTTCAGGTCCGGGTGGAAGTAGTCGATCTGCTGCTGGCCCTTCTTGCGCAGGATGAAGTCGTCGACCATGCCCGATCCCAGCGGCCCGGGCCGGTACAGCGCCAGCACGGCGATGATGTCCTCGAAGCGGTCGGGCGCGAGCTTCTTCAGCAGCTTCTTCATCCCCTCGCTTTCCAGCTGGAAGATCGCGGTCGTGTTCGCGTCTTTCAGCACCTGGTACGCGCGCGGGTCGGTGAAGGGCAAGGTGTTCAGGTCGAGCTGCAGCTCCGGATGACGCGCATTGATGTAGCGCACCGCCAGGTCGATGATCGTCAGGTTGCGCAGCCCGAGGAAGTCGAACTTGACGAGCCCGACCGCCTCGACGTCGTCCTTGTCGAACTGGCTGACCACGCCGCCCTCGGCGCCCGGCGGGCGGTACAGCGGGCAGAAGTCGGTCAGCCTGCCCGGCGCGATCAGCACGCCGCCGGCGTGCATGCCGATGTTGCGGGTCAGGTCCTCGAGCGGCTCGGCCAGCGCGAGCAGCTCCCGTACTTCGTCTTCCCTGTCCTCGCGTTCCTTCAGCAGCGGCTCGGCCTCGCGCGCCTTGGCCAGCGAGACGGGCTTGTTCTGCACGACCGGGATCAGCTTGGACAGCTGGTCGCAGAAGTTGTAGCCCATGTCGAGCACGCGGCCGACGTCGCGGATCACCGCCTTCGACGCCATCGTGCCGAAGGTCGCGATCTGCGAGACCGCCTGCTCGCCGTAGCGCTCGCGCACGTACTCGATGACCTTCCAGCGGTTGTCCTGGCAGAAGTCGATGTCGAAGTCGGGCATCGACACGCGCTCGGGATTAAGGAAGCGTTCGAACAGCAGTGCGTAGGGAATCGGGTCGAGGTCGGTGATGCCGAGCGCGAAGGCGACCAGCGAGCCGGCGCCCGAACCGCGGCCGGGGCCGACCGGTACCGCGTTCTGCTTGGCCCAGTTGATGAAGTCGGCCACGATCAGGAAGTAGCCGGGAAAGCCCATCTGAACGATCGTGTCGCACTCGTAGTCGAGCCGGGCCGCGTACTGCTCGCGCTTTTCCGCCAGCACCTCGGGCGGTGTCGAGTCCGGCGGAAACAGCACGGCCATCCGCTGCTCGAGGCCTTCGCGCGCGAGCTGGCGCATGTAGTCGTCGAGCGTGAGCCCCTCGGGCGTCGGGAACTGCGGCAGCTGGGCCTTGCCCAGCACCATCGCCACGCTGCAGCGGCGCGCGATCTCGACGCTGTTGGTCAGGGCCGAAGGCAGGTCGCCGAACAGCTCGCACATCTCTTCCTGCGTGCGGAAATACTGCTGTTCGGTGAAACGGCGCTGCCGGCGCGGGTTGGCCAGGATCTCGCCCCCGGCGATGCAGACGCGGGCCTCGTGCGCGCGGTATTCGTCGCGCGTGAGGAACTGCACCGGGTGCGTGGCGACCAGCGGCAGGCCCAGCTCGGCCGCCAGCCGCGCCGCCGCGCGCGTCTGCGTCTCGGCCGCCGGCGGACCGTGGCGTTGCACCTCCAGATAGAAGGCATCGGGAAAACGTGCGGCCCAGCGCTGCGCGGCCGCCTGCGCGGCCTCGCGATTGCCGGCAAGCAGCGCCGTTCCGACCTCGCCGTCCTGCGCGCCGGACAGCGCGATCAGCCCGTGACCACCGGGCCGGCCGTCGGCGCCCGGTTCGTCGAACCACTCGGCACGCAGTTCGGCGCGGCCGCGATACTCGTTTTCGAGCCAGGCACGGCTCAACAGCTCGCACAGCCGCAGGTAGCCGGCACGATCGCGGGCGAGCAGCAACATCCGGAACGGACGCTCGCGCTCGGCCGGATTCTCGACCCAGCAGTCGGCGCCGCAGATCGGCTTGACGCCTGCGCCTCGGGCCGCGCGATAGAACTTGATCCAGCCGAACAGGTTGGCCAGGTCGGTGACGGCGACGGCCGGTTGCCCATCGGCGGCGGCCGCGGCCACGAGCCTGTCCAGCCTCACGATGGAGTCGCTGACCGAGTATTCCGAATGGACGCGAAGGTGGACGAAGCGGGGCTCTGACATCGGTACAATTCTAGCCGGCAACCGGCCCCCGCACGGCGCCGCACTCCCCGCACCCGCCCACCCTGCCCCGGCGCACCCCGAGGTATCGATGCCCCGCGAACTGTCCCATCGGAATGCGGCACTGCTGCTCGCCTTTTGCGCGCTGTGCTGGAGCATCGCCGGGGTCTTCACCCGCCATCTGGAGCGCGCCGACAGCTTCGAGGTCACGTACTGGCGCAGCTTCTTCTGCGCGATCGCGATGCTGGCGATCCTCGGCTGGCGGAGCAGGCGGGCTCGGCCGACGAGCGGCGCCTCTGCGGGCCCGCTCGCTGCGATCGTCGCCATGGGCTGGCCCGGGCTGTTCTCGGGCCTGATGTGGTCGATCATGTTCACCTGCTTCATGGTCGCGCTCACGCGCACCAGCGTCGCCAATACGCTGCTGGTGCTCAGCGTGTCGCCGTTGTTCGCGGCGCTGCTCGGGAGAGCCGTGCTCGGCACGCGCGTCTCGCCGATGACCTGGGGCGCGATCGCACTGGCCGGATTCGGCATCTGGTGGATGGTTCGCGACGGCGTTTCTGCCGACGGCGCGACCGGAATGCTGATCGCGCTGGCGGTGCCGATCGCCTCGGCGATCAACATCGTCACGCTGAAGAAGCTGCAGGCCGCGGTCGACCTGGCGCCGGCAGTGCTGATCGGCGCACTGCTGTCCTGCCTGTTCACGCTGCCGCTGGCCTGGCCGCTGCAGGCCACCGGGGGCGACCTGGCGATCCTGGCATTGCTCGGCGTCTTCCAGCTCGCCGTGCCCTGCTTCCTGATGATCCGCGCAACGCGCTCGCTGGCCTCGCACGAGGTCGCGCTGATCGCGCTGCTCGAAGTCGTGTTCGGACCAGTCTGGGCCTGGCTCGGCGCCGGCGAGGCGATGCCGGCTGCAACGATGCAGGGCGGGCTGGTCGTGATCGCCGCGCTCGTCGGCAATGCGCTGGCGAGCCGGCCGCAGTCGCCGGCTGCCGCCGCCGCGAGGATTCCGGCGTGACGACGAAAGCCTGCGCAACCGCGTGAGGAGACCGAGACCATGAGCGAAGCCGCCCCCGATCGGCTGAAGCCGCTCGCGGCCTTCGACGCGCGCGGCGTGCGCGGCGTACTTACCGACCTCGACGATACGCTGAGCACCGACGGCCGGCTCGACCCCGACGCCTTCGCGTCGATGGCGCGGCTCCAGGCGGCCGGGCTGCGCGTGGTGCCGGTCACCGGCCGCTCTGCCGGCTGGTGCGATCACTTCGTGCGGATGTGGCCCGTCGACGCGGTCATCGGCGAGACCGGCGCCTTCTACATGCAGCGCCAGGGCGGCAGCGTGCGCACCGTGTTCGCGCCCGACGAGGCGGCGCTGCAGGCGGCACGCATGCGCCGCGACGCGATCGCCGCCGCAGTCCTGCGCGAGGTGCCCGAAGCCGCGCTGGCCGGCGACCAGCCGTACCGGCTCGTCGACCTCGCGATCGACATCGCCGAGGCCGTGCCGCCACTGCCGGCGCCGCGGGTCGCGCGCATCGTCGAGATCATGCGCAGCCACGGCATGCACGCGCAGCCCAGCTCGATCCACGTCAACGGCTGGTTCGGCGAGTTCGACAAGGGGCGCACGGCGCGGCGCCTGCTGGCCGAGGTCTTCGGCGACGACGACGACGCGGCGCTCGACCGCTGGGTCTGCGTCGGCGACGCGCCGAACGACGCGCCCCTGTTCGCGGCCTTCCGCAACTCGGTCGGCGTCGCGAACCTGAGGGACCGGATCGACCGGATGCCGGTGCTGCCGGCCTGGATCACGCGGGCGCCGAACGGGGCCGGCATCGCC
>CALLYQ010000380.1 GCA_937858875.1 uncultured Lautropia sp.
CAGGAAGCCGGACGACAAGCAAGACCCGTGGATGCTGTTCAAGAAGCGCGACGAGTGGGCGCGGCCGATCGACGAGTACGACGTCGTCGCGGCCCTGCCGGACAGCGTGGTGGCGCATCCGCTCGGCCTCGTCGAAGAACGCGAACCTCGGCGCGGATCGGGCACCGTCCAGGCCGCTGCAGCCGATCGCGTTGCGTCACCGCGCTCGCCCGACAAACTAACTGGAGCCGTGAAGGCGAGGCTGCCAGCCAGGATGTCCCCGCAACTGGCCACCTTGACCAAGTCGATCCCGGCGCCGACCGACTGGCTCTTCGAAATCAAGCTCGACGGCTACCGGGTGCTCACTCGGATCGACCACGGGAAGGTGCAGATGATCACGCGCGGCGGACACGACTGGACGGCGAAGATGAAACCGCTGGCCGACGCGCTGAAGGAAGTCCCCTTGCACTCCGCGTGGCTCGACGGCGAGATCGTGGTTCTGAACGACGAAGGCAACCCGGACTTCAACGCGCTGCAAAACGCGTTCGACGCGTCACGGGCCGACGACATCGTCTACTACCTGTTCGACGTCCCCTTCGCCGACGGCCACGACCTGCGGAAAGTTCCCCTGGCGTCGCGCCGCGCGCTGCTGCAAACGCTGCTCGAAGGCGTCGACGGCGAACGGATCCGATTCAGCGAAGCCTTCGACACCGACGCCGAGAGCCTGATGCGCTCGGCGTGCTCGCTGAAGCTCGAAGGCCTGATCGCCAAGCGGCGGGATGCCGTATACGTGTCGGGTCGCACCGAAACCTGGCTCAAGCTCAAATGCTCGGAGCGCCAGGAGTTCGTCATCGTCGGCTTCACCGACCGCACCGGATCGACGAAGCAAGTGGGCGGCTTGCTTCTCGCCTATCACGAGGACGGACGCTTGCAGTATGCCGGCAAGGTCGGCACCGGCTGGAACGCCGCCACCAGCGCGGAGCTGCACCGGCGACTGTCCCGAATCGAAGTCGACCAGCCGGTGCTGGACCCGGCGAGCGTCAAGCGCAGCCGCTGGTCCCGCAGCGGGGCAAGCCCCCGATGGGTGAAGCCGGCGCTGATCGCCGAGGTGGCCTTCTCGGAGTGGACGCCGGACGGCCATGTTCGACACGCCAGGTTCCAGGGACTGCGCACCGACAAGTCAGCGCAGGCGGTCACGCGTGAAGCCGCTGCCGCGATCAGTCCGGCCAGCCCCGGCTCCGCCAGCCCCGGCTCCGCCAGCCCCGGCGCGGCCAGCCTCGGCGCGGCCAGCCCCGGCCCGGCGACCCGCTCCCGCACGAAGGCCGTCAGGATCTCGAACCCGGACCGGGTCATCGACCCGTCGACCGGCCTGAAGAAGCTCGACCTCGTCCGCTACTACGAGAGCGTCGCGCAGTGGCTGCTGCCGCACCTGAAGTCCCGGCCCGTTTCGCTGGTACGGGGTCCGACCGGCATCACCGGCGAGTTGTTCTTCCAGAAGCACGACGACAAGCTGAGCATTCCGGGGCTGCGCGAACTGGATCCGTCGCTATGGCCCGGGCACGCGGGACTGCTCGAAGTGCCGACCCCGCAGGCGCTGGTCAACGCGGCACAGATGAATGTCATCGAGTTCCACACCTGGAACTCCACGTCGAAACGGATCGACAAACCCGATCGGATGGTGTTCGACCTCGACCCGGGCGAAGGCGTCGGCTGGGACAAGGTCCAGGAAGCCGCCCTGCTGACGCGAACGCTGCTCGACGAGCTCGGACTCGAAAGCTGGCTGAAGACCAGCGGCGGCAAAGGACTGCACGTCGTCGTGCCCCTGTCACCCCGGCTCGACTACGAGACCGTCAAAGGCTTCTCGCAGGAACTCGTCGCGCACCTGGCGAAAACGATTCCATCGCGCTTCGTCGCCAAGAGCGGCGCCGCGAACCGTCGAGGCAAGATCTTCGTCGACTACCTGCGAAACGGCCACGGGCAGACGACCGCCTGCGCATTTTCGGCCCGGGCCCGCCCGGGGCTGGGCGTCTCGATGCCGGTGTCCTGGGACCAACTCGGCGCCCTGAAAAGCGGCGCGCAGTGGACGATCGCGACCGCGCGCGAGTACCTGTCGTTCCAGCGCGAAGACCCGTGGGCCGATTACTGGCGCAGCAGGCAGACCCTGACCGAGGCGATGAGAATCCTGGGATACGTGCCTCGCAAGTAGCCAGTGCCGGGCGCATGTGCCGATGTTGCCTACACCCTACAGCTGCGGGTAACAGCGCGCTCAAGCGCGCCCGGCTTGCGAAAAGTCAACTGCTCGCGAGCGCCTGAGTCGACATTGAGAGGGCTGGCCTGCACGCCCGGTATCACGACATCGGGAAAATGAAGATGACACGAACCATGACGTTCAAACTGAAGTCTGCGGCCGCTGCCCTTGGGCTCGGCTTGGGTCTGATGGCGGGCATGGCACCTGCCCAAGGCGAGGAACTGAGCTGGCGTCAGAGCAGCATTCGCACCGAGGCGCAGGGCTCGAATTACGTGCGCCGCGGCGTCGCGATGTTCGCCAATGGAGAGCCAGCGACCCTGACCTTCCAAGGTGTCGCCAAGCCGCCCGAAGGCGACCGCCAGGAATTCAGCGGACGGATGCTGATGCGCTTCGAGGACGGTGCGACCTTCACTTTCGACATGCAGGGCGTCACGCAGTTCGGCCCTCGCGGCACCGCACCGACGATATCGGCCAGCGGCAAGCTGGTCGAGGGAACGGGACGGTTCGCCGGTATCAGCGGCACGATCGAGTTCAATGGTCGTGGCATGGACGTCAAGGCCGACGGGAACCTCGGCGACATCTTCGGCACCGGCCGCGCCACCTATGCGTTGAACAAGTAGCACCGGGCCGCCGCGACATCGCGCGTTCGAGCGGATTACTTCGATCGCGCCATCGGCGCATCCGCATCGCAGGCCACACCGGGCTTTACTTGCCGGCCGCGCGGTCAGGTAAGTGATACCGGGTGTGCCTTGCAGGCCGCCGGGCGCGACAGCCGTTTTACTTGCTACCCCATGAAAATATTCTTACGGGGTAGCGCCAATGCGCACCCTCCGTGCCGACCTCGCCGTGCGTCACCCCGCCCTCATCCGACATCACGACCTCGCCTTCCGCACGCAGTACGTGGAACTGAAGGAGCGTGTGCAAGCCTCGGGCTTGCTCCTGCCCGGCACGCCAGGCTCTTTGGCCTTTGGCCATTCGAACCGTTCGGGGGCGGGAATACTGTACCGCGTTTTCTATCCCGTGCCCAAGAAGGTCAGTGAGGACTACATCTGCGGCGCCGACGACGAGACCGCACTGCATCCGATAGAAGGTGCGGCGACTGCCTAGCTGCCCGGCGCCGACGGCCTTCGGGTCGACCTGCTGACAGCGGGCCCGGTTTTCGATGCGCTCGTGCCCGTTCCGGCGCTTCAATGGAGCGCCCAGACGGTACCGTACTTCGACTACCTGCTCGCGGACCCTGAGCAGGCCGCGGTGCTGGCTGGCGATCACTGTATCCCGGTGCTGGTCCCTCAGCCTCCGCGCTTCGTTTGGCACAAGCTCTACTCGAGCCGGCACCGACAGGCGTTTCCGGAGAAGGGGTCAAGGACAGGCACCAGGCCGCGACGCTGGCGCAGGTGCTGCACGAAGACGACCCGGAGATGCTGGACGAAGCCTTGCGGTGCGCCCCGGCGGCAATGCGAGAGGATCTCCTGGGTTGATTGCCGGCATCACTGCGGGAGACGGAGAGGAGCTTCCTTGGTCACGCACTGAAGGCTGCGGGCAGCCGCCGACGCCAAGCGTCGAAGCGTGAACCGTAAGCCTTTGATCTGCAACACTTTGTGCGTCAAAGACTTAATGGCGGAGGGAGGGGGATTCGAACCCCCGAAGGGCGATTAACCCTTACACGCTTTCCAGGCGTGCGACTTCAACCACTCATCCACCCCTCCGGAACCGGCGATTCTATCAGCGCCTGCGAGGCACCCGGTACGGGCGCCTCGGCCGCCTCGCCGGCGGCCCGCCTGCCCGTCAGATCGCCTCTTTCAACTGATCCAGGATCGCCGGGTTCTCCAGCGTGGAGACATCCTGGGTGACCTCCTCGCCCTTGGCCACGTTGCGCAGCAGTCGCCGCATGATCTTGCCGGAGCGGGTCTTGGGCAGGTTCTCGCCGAAGCGAATTTCCTTGGGCTTGGCGATCGGCCCGATTTCCTTGCCGACCCAGTTGCGCAGCGTGGTGGCGACCTCCTTCGCCTCGGCGCCGCTGGGGCGCGCTCCCTTCAACACGACGAAGGCGACGATCGTTTCTCCGGTCACCTCGTCGGGTCGGCCGACGACCGCCGCTTCGGCGACCAGGTCGTGGGCGACCAGCGCCGACTCGATCTCCATCGTGCCGAGCCGGTGCCCCGAGACGTTCAGCACGTCGTCGATCCGGCCCATGATCCAGAAGTAACCGTCGGTGTCGCGGCTTGCGCCGTCGCCGGCCACGTAGTAGCGGCCCTGGAAGTCGGCCGGAAAGTAGCTGCTCTTGAAGCGCTCGGGGTCGTTCCAGATCGTGCGGATCATCGACGGCCACGGCTTCCTGATCACGAGGAAGCCACCCTTGCCTCTTTCGACCTCGGCGCCGGTCTCGTCGACGATCGTGGCGTCGATGCCGGGCAGCGGCATCGCGCACGAGCCCGGCTTGAGCGCGTGCACGCCGGGCAGCGGGTTCAGCATGTGCGTGCCGGTCTCGGTCTGCCACCAGGTGTCGACGATCGGGCAGCGTTCGCCGCCGACGTTCGTGTAGTACCACATCCAGGCTTCGGGGTTGATCGGTTCGCCGACCGAGCCGAGCAGCCGCAGCGACGACAGGTCGTAATTGCGCGGATGGAATTCGGGCGAGGTCTCGCCCGCCTTGACCAGCGAGCGGATCGCGGTCGGCGCCGTATAGAAGATGGTGACCTTGTGGCGCGCGATCATGTCCCAGAAGCGGCCGGAGTTCGGCCAGGTGGGAATGCCTTCGAAGACGATCTCCGTGGCGCCGCAGGCCAGCGGGCCGTAGGTGATGTAGGTATGGCCGGTGACCCAGCCG
>CALLYQ010000381.1 GCA_937858875.1 uncultured Lautropia sp.
GGCGCCTACGAGTGCCTGCTCGCACACGGCTCCCCGGAGCAGAAGGCGCTGTACCTGCCGAAGCTGGTGTCCGGCCAATGGACCGGCACGATGTGCCTGACCGAAGCCCATTGCGGCACCGACCTCGGCCTGCTGCGCACGAAGGCCGAGCCGCAGGACGACGGCAGCTACCGGATCAGCGGCACCAAGATCTTCATCTCGTCGGGCGAGCACGACCTGGCCGAGAACATCGTTCACCTGGTGCTTGCACGGCTGCCCGATGCACCGCAAGGCACGAAGGGCATCTCGCTGTTCATCGTGCCCAAGTTCGTGCCCGATGCCGCCGGCGAGCCGGGCGAGCGCAATACGGTCAGTTGCGCGCGGATCGAGGAGAAGATGGGAATCCACGGCAATGCGACCTGCGTGATCGACCTCGACGGCGCGCGCGGCTGGCTGGTCGGCGAGGCGAACAAGGGGCTGGCCGCGATGTTCGTGATGATGAATTCGGCGCGCATCGGCGTCGGGCTGCAGACGCTCGGCCTGATGGAGACGGCCTACCAGAACTCGCTGGCCTACGCGAAGGAGCGGCTGCAGATGCGCTCGCTGTCGGGCGTGAAGGCGCCGGACAAGCCCGCCGACCCGATCATCGTGCGTCCCGACGTGCGCCGGATGTTGCTGACGCAAAAGGCCTGGACCGAAGGCTCGCGCGCGTTCGCGCTGTGGCTTGCGCTGCAGTCGGACGTCGCGCACAACCATCCCGACGAGCAGGCGCGCAAGGATGCCGACGAGATGCTGGCGCTGCTGACGCCGGTGGTGAAAGCATTTCTCACCGACAACGGCTTCGCGTCCGCGGTGCTGGCGCAGCAGGTGTTCGGCGGGCACGGCTACATCCGCGAATGGGGGATGGAGCAGTACGTTCGCGACGCCCGGATCAACATGATCTACGAGGGCACGAACGCGATCCAGTCGCTCGACCTGCTGGGCCGCAAGGTGCTAGGCGACAGTGGCGCGAAGCTGCGCAAGTTCGGCAAGCTGGTCGCCGAACTCGTCGAGGCCGAGGGTACGAACGAGGACATGGCCGAGTTCGTGAACCCGCTGGCCGATCTCGGACAGAAGGTCGAGAAGCTGACGATGGAGATCGGGATGAAGGCCCTCCAGAATCCCGACGAAGCCGGGGCCGCGGCAGTCGACTACCTGCGCATCATCGGCCATCTGGTGCTCGGCTACTTCTGGGCGCGCATGGCGAAGATCGCGCTGGAGAAGCAGGACTCCGACGACCCGCTGTACCGCTCGAAGCTGGCAACGGCGCGCTTCTACTTCGCCAAGCTGATGCCGGAGACGGCGGCATTGATCCGCAGCGCGCGGGCCGGTGCCAGGCCGCTGATGGACGTCGAAGTCGAGCTGTTCTGATGCACCGGCAAGCACGAGGCGAACAGGCAACCACGAGGCAATACAGGTGAGCAATTTCATCGTCAGGAAGGCGGCCGTGCTCGGCGCCGGCGTCATGGGTGCGCAGATCGCCGCACACCTGGTCAATGCGAAGGTCGAGACCGTGCTGTTCGACCTGCCTGCCAGCGACGGCGCCCGCAGCGGCATCGCGATCCGCGCGATCGAAGGGCTGAAGAAGCTGAACCCGGCGCCGCTCGGGCATCCGGGGCTGGCCGCGCACATCCGCCCGGCAAACTACGACGACGACCTCGAGCTGCTGCGCGACTGCGACCTGGTGATCGAGGCGATCGCCGAGCGGCTCGACTGGAAGCACGAGCTGTACGAGAAGGTCGCGCCCTTCATCACATCGCACGCGATCTTTGCGACCAACACCTCGGGGCTGTCGATCGGGCGCCTGGCCGAAGGCGTCGACGAGGCGCTGCGTGCGCGCTTCTGCGGCGTGCACTTCTTCAATCCGCCGCGCTACATGCCGCTGGTCGAACTGATCGCGGCGCCGGCGACCGAACCGGAGGTGCTCGACCGGCTCGAAGGCTTCCTGACCAGCACGCTGGGCAAGCACTGCGTCCGCGCCAAGGACACGCCGAACTTCATCGCCAACCGGGTCGGCATCTGGGGGATCCTCGCCACGGTGCGCGAGGCCGAACGCTTCGGGCTCGGCTTCGACGTCGTCGACGACCTGACCGGCACGAAGCTCGGCCGCGCGAAATCGGGCACCTTCCGCACCGCCGACATCGTCGGCCTCGATACGGTCGGGCACGTGATGAAGACGATGCAGGAGAGCCTGCGCGACGACCCCTTCCATCCGCTCTACGAAACGCCGGCCGTTTTCGCCGCGCTGATCGGCCAGGGGGCGCTCGGCCAGAAGTCCGGGGCCGGCTTCTATCGAAAGGAAGGCAAGACGATCCAGCGCTTCGATCCGGCCAGCGGCGGCTACGTGCCGGCCGGAGCCAAGGCCGACGAGACGGTCTCGCGCATCCTGAAGAAGAAGACCTGGGCCGAGCGGTTCGCGCTGCTGCGCGACTCGAAGAATCCGCAGGCACAGTTCGTCTGGGCGCTGCTGCGCGACAACTTCCACTACGCGGCCTGCAAGCTCGGCGAGATCGCCGACAACGCGCGCGACCTCGACCTGGCGATGCGCTTCGGCTTCGGCACCGATGAAGGGCCGTTCGAGATCTGGCAGCAGGCGGGCTGGGAACAGGTCGCCGGCTGGCTGCGCGAAGACATCGAGCAGGGGCTGGCGCTGTCGAAGGAGCCGCTGCCCGCCTGGGTGTTCGAAGGGCCGGTGCCCGAACGTGGCGGCGTGCATCAGCCGCAGGGCTCGTGGTCGGCCGCGCGTGGCGTCTTCGTGCCGCGCGCCGAGCATCCGGTCTATCGGCGCCAGCTGTTCCGACCGTCGGTAGTCGGCGAGAACGCGCCCGATCCGGCGACGGCCGGCACCACGGTCTTCGAGGACGACTCGATCCGGCTCTGGACGCTGGCCGAGCGCGACATGCACGACGTGCTGATCGCGTCGATCCGCACCAAGGTGCACGCGATCGGCCCCGGCGTCGTGGCCGGGCTGATGCGTGCGGCCGACATCGCCGAGCGCGACTACCGCGGACTCGTCATCTGGTCGCCCGACGATCCGTTCTCCTACGGTGCCGACCTGCAGGCGATGCTGCCGGTCTTCATGAGCGGCGGTCCGAAGGCCATCGAAGCCGAGGAACGAAAGCTGCAGCAGGCGATGCTGCGCCTGCGGCGTGCGCAGGTGCCGACGGTGGCTGCCGTGTCGGGGATGGCGCTGGGCGGCGGTTGCGAGCTGGCGATCCATTGCGCGCGGCGGGTCGCCGCGCTCGAAAGCTACATCGGCCTCGTCGAGGTCGGTGTCGGTTTGATTCCGGGTGCCGGCGGCCTGGCCTACGGCGCGCGCCGCGCGGCCGAGGAGCAGGCGGCGGCGCCGGAGGCTTACCTGCTGGACTTCCTGAAGAAATACGTGCTCGCCGCAGCCACCGCGCAGGTGTCGCGTTCGGCGCTCGAAGCGCAGGCCGCCGGCTGGCTGCTGCCCTCGGACACGATCGTGTTCAACCGCAGCGAGTTGCTGTATGTCGCCTTGCGCGAGGCCAAGGCGATGAGCGAAGCCGGCTGGCGTCCGCCGCTCGCGACACCGTTCCGTGCGGCCGGGCGCGACGTCGCGGCGACGATCACCGCGCAGCTCGTCAACATGCGCGACGGCGGCTTGATCACCGCGCACGACTTCCACCTGGGCCGCACGATCGCCGAGGTCATGTGCGGCGGCGACGTCGAAGCCGGATCGATGGTCGACGAGGAATGGATCATGGCGCTCGAGCGCAAGGCCTTCGTCGGCCTGCTGCAGCACCCGAAGACTCAGGAGCGCGCGATGGGAATGATGCAGACCGGCAAGCCGGTACGCAATTGAAGATGCAGCCGGCGAACATGCCGCCAGCCAGCGTGCAGCCAGGCGGCACGAAAGCGAATACTTCGAGGAACCGAGAATGAGCAAGCAAGTACAGGACGCCTTCATCGTTGCGGCCGCACGCACGCCGATCGGCCGCGCGCCGAAGGGCGTCTTCCGTCACCTGAGACCCGACGACCTGCTGGTGCACGCGCTGCGCGCAGCGCTCGCGCAGGCGCCGGGGCTCGACCCGGCCGCCATCGAGGATGCCATCGTCGGCTGCGCGATCCCCGAGGCCGAGCAGGGGCTGAACGTGGCGCGGATCGGCGCGCTGCTGGCCGGGCTGCCCGACACCGTCGGCGGCGTGACCGTGAACCGCTTCTGCGCGTCGGGCCTGACGGCGTTGGCGATGGCGGCCGACCGGATCCGCGTCGGCGAGGCCGACGTCATGATCGCTGCCGGCACCGAGTCGATGAGCATGGTGCCGATGATGGGCAACCGTCCTTCTCTGAATCCGCGCGTGCTCGCCGACGAGAACATCGGCATCGCCTACGGCATGGGCCTGACCGCGGAGAAGGTCGCGCAGCAATGGAAGGTTTCGCGCGAGGCGCAGGACGCCTTCGCGCTCGAATCGCACCGCAAGGCGGTCGCCGCGCAGCAGGCCGGCGAGTTCGGCGACGAGATCGCGCCGATCGAGGTCGCCACGAAGTTGCCCGAACTGGGCAGCGGCGAGATCCTCGTCGACACCCGTTCGGTGGCGCTCGACGAAGGCCCGCGCGCCGACACCTCGCTCGAGGCGCTGGCCCGGCTGCGTCCGGCCTTCGCCGCAGCGCGCGACCCGTCCGGAAAAACGACCGGGATGGGCAGCGTGACCGCTGGCAACAGCTCGCAGACCTCCGATGGCGCCGGCGCGCTGATCCTCGCGTCGGAAGCCGCCGTCAAACGCTTCGGGCTCGTGCCGCTGGCCCGCTTCGTCTCGTTCTCGGTGCGCGGCGTGCCGCCGCAGATCATGGGTATCGGCCCGAAGGAAGCGATCCCGGCGGCGCTGTTGAGCGCCGGCCTGAAGCAGGAGGCGATCGACTGGATCGAACTGAACGAGGCCTTCGCCGCGCAGGCGCTCGCGGTGATCGGCGATCTGGGGCTCGATCCGGCGAAGGTCAACCCGATGGGCGGCGCGATCGCGCTCGGCCACCCGCTCGGCGCGACCGGCGCGATCCGCGCGGCAACGGTCGTGCATGCGCTGCGCCGCCGGCAGTTGCGCTACGGCATGGTCACGATGTGCGTGGGTACCGGCATGGGCGCCGCCGGCATTTTCGAACGGGCTTGAGGGAGGGGAAGGGGGAAGGGAGAAGGGAGAAGGAGCACGCTGGCGGCGGTCGTCGTGGCGAACAAGGGAGGGGCGCGATGCATGAGACGAAATCGGGCGCGAGTAGAGCGCTGTTGCGATCCGGCATGACGCCGGCGTATTTCAACGAGCGTAGCCGGGGCCATCTGCCCGGGCTCATCGGCATGATCGTCGACAAGATCGCGCAGTCGCTGGTGCGCGCGCATCTGGTGATCCGCCCCGAGCTGATGGCGCCGAACGGCTTCCTGCACGCCGGCACCGTGATCACGCTGGCCGATACCAGCTGCGGCTACGGCACGATCGCGCACCTGCCCGAAGGATCGAACGGGTTCACGACGATCGAAACGAAGAGCAACCATCTCGGCACCGCCGGCGACGGTACGATCGAGGTCGAGGCGCGCATCGTTCACGCCGGCCGAACGACGCAGGTCTGGGACGCGCAAGTCGGCCATCGCGAAACCGGCCGTCCGATCGCGCTGTTCCGCTGCACGCAGATGGTGCTGTGGCCGAAGGCCTCGTAGCTGGATCAATGGACCCGACAAGGAAACCGAGATGACCGAGGAATTGAAAGTCGCCGTGGCCGACGGCATCTGCGAACTGCGTTTCGACCGCCCGGGGCGCAAGAACGCGATCACCACCGCGATGTACGCGGCATTGGCCGACGGCCTCGAACGCGCGGCCGCGGACCCGCAGGTGCACGTCGCGCTGCTGTGCGGCAGCGATACCGCGTTCACTGCGGGTAACGACCTCGGTGACTTTCTGAACAGGCCGCCGGAAGGCGGCGAGGCGCCGGTCCACCGCTTCCTGCGCACGCTGTCGACCTTCCCGAAGCCGCTGGTCGCCGCCGTCTGCGGGCCTGCGGTCGGCGTCGGCACGACGATGCTGCTGCATTGCGACCTGGTCTACGCTGGCGACAACGCGAAGTTCAGCCTGCCGTTCGTGAATCTCGGCCTGTGTCCGGAGGCGGCGTCCAGCCTGCTGCTGCCGGCGATCGCCGGCTACCAGCGCGCCGCAGAGAAGCTGCTGCTCGGTGAGCCCTTCGGCGCCGACGAAGCGCGCGAACTGGGCATGGTCAATCGCGTGCTGCCGGCCGCCGAAGTCGAGGGCTTTGCGCGTGCGCAAGCGGCCAAGCTCGTGGCATTGCCGCTGTCCTCGCTGGTCGCGACCAAAGGGCTGATGAAGCAGGCGCGCGGCTCGGCCGTGGCCGAAGCGATGCAGCGCGAAAGCGAGAGCTTCGGGCGCATGATGCGCGAGCCCGCCGCGCGCGAGGCCTTCAGCGCCTTTCTCGAGAAGCGTAAGCCCGACTTTTCGAAGCTCGCCTGAGCGAAGCGGGCGGTCATCTCGGCGAGGCGGTCGCTCGTCGCGGTGATCCGGTCGCTCGCCGCGGTGATCCGGTCGCCGCCGCGGATGAGGCGGCCGTTCGCCCGGAGAAGGCAGTCGCCTGCGCAGGAAGCGGGCACCTGACTTGCGCGCGGCGCAACCCGTGAACGAATCGGACATCGCGCAACTGCGCACGGCCAAGGCACTCCTCGAGCGCCCGAGCCTGGCCGCGCGCGTGAGCAGCTTCGTCGGCGCGCCGATCGAGAAGGGCCTGGAGATGCTGCCGGAACGCTGGAAGCCGGCCGTCGACGATACGGTGCGCAGGTCGATCGAGATGTCGCTCGAACTCGCGCTGCGAACGCTCGACGTCGGGCGGGCCGGGTCGGCGGCCAATCGCCTGCACAAGCTGGCCGCCGGCGCCAGCGGGGCCGTCGGCGGCGCCTTCGGCCTGCCGGCGCTGGCCTTCGAGTTGCCGCTTTCGACGACGATCATCATGCGCTCCATCGCCGACATCGCACGTGGCGAGGGCGAAGACCTGGCAAGCACGGAGGCGCGCTTGCAGTGCGTGCAGGTGCTCGCGCTGGGGGGTGCGTCGAAGCACGACGATGCAGCCGAGACCGGTTACTTCGCTGCGCGGGCGGCAATGGCCAAGGCGGTGTCCGAGGCAGTTGCGCACCTGGCCAGGCACGGCCTGGCGCAGCAGGGTGCGCCGGCGCTCGTCCGGCTCGTTGCGCAGGTCGCGTCGCGATTCTCGGTCGTCGTGTCGGAGAAGGCCGCGGCCCAGGCGGTGCCGGTCGTCGGCGCGCTTGGCGGTGCGCTGATCAACACGGTGTTCATCGACCATTTCCAGGACGTCGGCCGTGGCCATTTCACCGTGCGCCGGTTCGAGCGGCTGTACGGGCCGCAGCCGGTGCGGCGTCTGTACGAGACGCTGTAGCCGTGGCCCGCGTCGAAGCCGGAACTGCTGCGAGTGCGGTGCAATGGACCTGATCGACCTGGTTCAGTGGCCGGCGATGGTCGTCACGATCGTCGCGGCCTGGCTGATCGGCTCGCAGAAGAAGCACAAGCGCGAGATCGGGTTCTGGTGTTTTCTCGCGAGCAACGTGCTGTGGATCATCTGGGGCTGGCACGACGGCGCGTATGCGCTGATCGGGCTGCAACTGGCGCTCGCGTTCCTGAACATTCGCGGGGTGCGGAAGAACGAGGCGGCCGGCTGAGTCGGGTCGGTCAGGCTCGGACTCAGCCGACGTCGAACGCCGTTCCGTCGTGGGGCGGCAGCTCGCGCGGCTTGCGGTCCGCGCCGGTGGCCACGTAGGTCAGCGTGGCTTCGGTGACCTTGACCGTCTGCGCATCGTGCATCCGTTTCGCGAAGACCTCGACCAGGATGGTCACGGACGTGCGGCCGACCCGAACGATGTCGGCATAGAAACTGAGCAGGTCGCCGACGAACACCGGCTGCTTGAACACGAAGGAGTTCACGGCGATCGTGGCCACGCGACCGCCGGCCCGGCGGGCTGCGAGCTGGGCGCCGGCGATATCGACCTGGGCCATGATCCAGCCGCCGAACACGTCGCCGTGAACGTTGGCGTCGGCCGGCATCGGCATCACGCGCAAGGCGAGGAAGCGCTGTTCGGCGGGGCGTGGCTGGTCGGCCGGTGCGGACTGCGCGGACGCGCTCGTCGAAGTGTCGTTCATCAGTGCCTCGCGCGAGAAACTCCGTCCTTCAGGGCGGGGAGGGATAGCGCCGAACGCACCGCGTTCGACCGGTTTTCGTGTAGCATCGGCAGGCCTCCAGGATACTGGATGAAATGACAGTTCGTGTGCTTCGCCTGCGCATCAAGGATCGCCACGCCAGGTGGCTGTCCGAGCGTGCACGCGAGGTGAACACGGTCTGGAACTACTGCAACGAACTGAGCCACACGGTGTGGCTCAGGGAGCGGCGATTTCTCTCCGGGTTCGACTTCTGGCCCTACCTGAAGGGTGCGACCAAATCGGGGCTCGAGTTGCCGGTGCAGACCGTGCAGGAGCTTGCCGAGCAATACGCGGTAAAGCGGCGCGCGGCGCGCAAGACGCGGCTGGCGTGGCGCAAGTCCGATGGCGCGCGGCGCAGCCTCGGGTGGCTGCCATTCAAGGTGCGCACAATCCGTTACGCGCACGGGCAGGTCTACTACGCCGGCCGATGGCTGGGCCTGTGGGACAGCTACGGGCTCGCCGGCTACGCGCTGCGCGCCGGCAACATCAGCGAAGACGCACGCGGGCGCTGGTACCTGAACGTCGCAGTCGAAGTGCCGGATTTCGTCGGGCCCAAGCCGCCCCCTGCCATCGAGGAATCGGTCGGCATCGATCTCGGGCTCGCGACGCTCGCCACGATGTCCGACGGCCAGAAGGAAGACGCCAAGCGCTTCTACCGCGAGCTCGAGCCCGCACTGGCCGTGGCGCAGCGCGCCGGGAAGCAGGCGCGGGTCAAGGCGATGCACGCGAAGATCGCCAACCGGCGCAGGCACCACCTGCATCAGCTTTCCCACGCCCTGGTGCGCGAGCACCGGGCGATCTTCGTGGGCAACGTCAACGCGAAGGGTCTCGCGCAGACACGGATGGCCAAGTCCGTGCTCGATGCGGGCTGGTCGTCGTTGCGAACCATGCTGCAGTACAAGTGCGATGGCGCAGGCGTGTGGTTCGAGGAGTCGACGAAGCGTTCTCCACCCAGACCTGTTCTTCGTGCGGCGAGCGGCCGCCGGAGCGGCCGAAAGGTATCGCAGGCCTTGGAATAAGAGAGTGGACGTGCAGCATCTGTCACACGACACACGATCGTGATGTCAATGCGGCGCGGAACATTCTCGCGGTCGGACATGGCCGTCTGGTAGCAGGAATCCCCGTCCTTTAGTCAGGGCGGGGAGGATGTCAACGGGGTATTCGCTGGAACGGGGGCGATCCACTCAGAATATCGGTTTTGCTTCGTGTTCCGCCATGCGTCGCTCGTCCGCCACCGATTTCCCCGCCAGTGCCCCGGTTCGTCCGGGGGGTGCGCCGGTGCACGGTGACTGGCAGACGGTGCGCAAGCTGCTGCCTTATCTGTGGGAATGGCGCTGGCGGATCGCGCTGGCGCTGAGCTTTCTCGTCGCGGCCAAGCTGGCGAACGTCGGCGTACCGCTGGTCCTCAAGCAACTGATCGACACGCTCGACGTGGACGATGCCGCGCGCGCCGTGCTGGTCGTGCCCGCGGCGCTGCTGCTCGCCTACGGGCTGCTTCGGCTCGGCGTGACCTTGTTCACCGAACTGCGCGAGCTGGTCTTCGCGCGCGTCACGCACAACGCGTCGCGCACGATCACCTTGCAGGTGTTCCGCCATCTGCTGTCGCTTTCGCTGCGCTTTCACCTCGACCGGCAGATGGGCGGCATGTCGCGTGACATCGAGCGTGGCGCCCAGGGCATCTCGAGCCTGATCTCGTACACGCTGTACAGCATCCTGCCGACGCTGATCGAGATCTCGCTCGTCGTCGGCTACCTGGCGCTGAACTACGAGCCGTCGTTCGCCGGCATCGCGGTCGGCGCATTGCTGCTTTACGTGCTGTGGACGGTGCGCTTGACCGAATGGCGCACGAAGTTCCGGCGACGGATGAACGAGCAGGACTCGCGTGCGAACACGCGCGCGATCGACGCGCTGATCAACTACGAGACGGTCCGCTACTTCGGCAACGAAGACTACGAGGCCCGGCGCTACGACGAAAACCTGCAAGCCAAGATGCAGGCGGCGATCCGCTCGCAGACTTCGCTGAGCCTTCTGAACCTGGGCCAGAGCGTGATCATCGCCTGTGCGGTCACGCTGTTGCTGTGGCGGGCGACGGCCGGCGTCGTGGCCGGTGCGCTGTCGCTCGGCGACCTGGTGCTGATCAATGCGTTCATGATCCAGCTCTACGTGCCGCTGAACTTCCTCGGGGTGCTGTATCGCGAGCTCCGCCAGTCGCTGACCGACATGGAACGGATGTTCCGGCTGCTGGCCGAGTCGCGCGAGGTCGACGATGCGCCCGACGCGCAGCCGCTGCCTGCGCGCGGCGCGCAGCGCGTGCGCTTCGAGCGCGTGCACTTCGCCTACGACCCGCAGCGCCCGATCCTGCACGGCGTCGATTTCACGATGGAACCGGGGTCGACGACCGCCGTCGTCGGCGCGAGCGGCGCCGGCAAGTCGACGCTGGCGCGGCTGCTGTTTCGCTTCTACGACGTGACCGGCGGACGCATCACGATCGACGGCCGCGACATCCGCTCGCTGACGCAGGCCAGCCTGCGCGATGCGATCGGCATCGTCCCGCAGGACACCGTGCTGTTCAACGACACGATCCGCTACAACATCGCCTACGGGCGCCCCGGTTCCGGCGAGGCGCAGGTCGTCGACGCCGCACGAGCGGCGCGGCTGCACGACTTCGTCTCGGCACTGCCGCAGGGCTACGACACGAACGTCGGCGAGCGCGGGCTGAAGCTGTCGGGCGGCGAGAAGCAGCGGGTCGCGATCGCGCGGGCACTGCTGAAGGATCCGTCGATCCTGATCCTCGACGAGGCAACGTCGGCGCTCGACAGCCGCAACGAGCAGGCGATCCAGGAGGCGCTGCGCGGCGCCGCAGCCGACCGCACGGCGCTGGTCATCGCGCACCGGCTGTCGACGATCGCCGATGCGTCTCAGATCCTCGTGATGACCGCCGGCCGGATCGTCGAACGCGGCCGGCACGAGGAACTGCTCGCGGCGGGCGGCGAATATGCGCGCCTGTGGGCGCTTCAGCAGGCCGAGGAGCGCGACGCGCGAGAGGCAGTTGCCGAGTAAGCCGCCGAGTTCAAGGCCCCGAGTTCTCGCCTGAATCCGGCCGCCTCGGGCCGCCGAACTGCGGCCGCGGCCCGCCGCTGGAACGGATTCCCGGGTTCGGACGCGCTTGCGGCGGGCGCCGCGAAAGCCGGGGCCGTGCGCGTCCGGCCCGGGCCGGTGCGGTCGGTCGGCGCGATAGCGCGGAGGATAGCCACGGTAGGCCGGTGCCCGATACCGGGGCGAGTAGTACGGCCGATCGATGATGATCGGCGCCGGAGCGATGACCGCCGGTGCACCGTAGTAGACCGGCGGGCCGTAATACGGAGCCGGCGCGACCGGCACCGGTTCGTAGTAGACGCCCGGGTCGCTGACGACATGGCCGCCGTAGTGCACCGAGGTGCCCGGCGCCACGCAGCCGACAAGGGCTGCGGCACAGCCGATGATGCCGATCCGGCGCACTGCTGCCAAAGCTCGAGTGCCTCGTGTATTCATGCAGCAGAAAACGCACTCAGGGCGTGAAGCGTTGACTCGCGGGCGCCGGCTTTACACTCGCTAACAACAAGGCGTCGGCAGGCACCCGCCTGCACGCGCGAAACGGATCCCACGACGACAGGAGCCAACATGAGCAAACACCGGATCGCGGTGATTCCGGGCGACGGAATCGGCAAGGAAGTGGTGCCCGAGGGCCTGCGGGTGCTCGACGCCGCGGCGCGCAAGTTCGGGATCGAACTGCAGTTCGACCACTTCGACTTCGCGAGCTGCGACTGGTATGCGACGCACGGCGAGATGATGCCGGCGAACTGGAAGGAGCAGATCGGCAGCCACGACGCGATCTACTACGGTGCCGTCGGCTGGCCGGCGACGGTGCCCGACCACGTTTCGCTATGGGGTTCGCTGCTTCTGTTCAGGCGCGAGTTCGACCAATACATCAACCTGCGTCCGGTACGCCTGATGCCGGGCGTCCCGAGCCCGCTGGCCGATCGCAAGGCGGGCGACATCGATTTCTATGTCGTGCGCGAGAACACCGAAGGCGAATACTCGTCGATCGGCGGGCGCATGTTCCCGGGCACCGAGCGCGAGATCGTCATCCAGGAGTCGATCTTCACGCGCACCGGCGTCGACCGGGTGCTGCGCTATGCGTTCGAACTGGCGCGCAAACGGCCCAGGAAGCACCTGACCTCGGCGACGAAGTCGAACGGGATCTTCATCTCGATGCCGTACTGGGACGAGCGGGTCGCGGCGATGCGCGAGCACTATCCCGATGTGCGCTGCGACCAGTTCCACATCGACATCCTGACCGCGCACTTCGTGCGCAATCCGCACTGGTTCGACGTGGTCGTGGCGAGCAATCTGTTCGGCGACATCCTGTCGGATCTCGGGCCGGCCTGCACGGGCACGATCGGCATCGCACCGTCGGCGAACATCAACCCCGAGCGCAAGTTTCCGTCGCTGTTCGAGCCGGTGCACGGCTCGGCGCCCGACATCGCCGGCAAGGGCATCGCGAACCCGATCGGGCAGATCTGGTGCGGGGCGATGATGCTCGAGCACCTCGGGCACTCGCAGGCGCACGACGCGATCGTGCGGGCGATCGAGCAGGTCACTGAGAACGGTCCGCGTACCGGCGACATGGGCGGGCAGGCGACGACCGTCGACGTGGGTCGAGCGGTGGTCGAGGCGCTGACCGCGGCCGGCTGAAGCGCCGGGATGTCGCACGACCGCCCGGCATCGATTGGCAGTGTCGCGCACGCGAGCCGCCGACCTCGATCAAGCGGCAGCGGCAAAAGTGCCGCGCAACCGTTCGGAAATCAGCTAAATTCGGGCGCTTCCTGTCAGCAGCTGCCCCGATTCTTCCAACTGGAGACTTCACCATGATCACGCGCCTTGCCGTCGGAGTCGCCGGCATTGCCACCCTGTTCGCCGCGGGAATCGCGTCGGCGCAGGAATACCCGTCCCGACCGATCGCTGTCGTCGTGCCGTTCAGCGCCGGCGGGCCGACCGACACCGTCGCGCGCACGATCGCCGACGCGATGACCCGGGCAATGCCCGGGGCCAACATCGTCGTGGAGAATGCCGGCGGCGCCGGCGGCACGATCGGCGGTGCGCGCGTCGCGCGTGCGAAGCCCGACGGCTATACGCTGCTGGTCCATCACATCGGCATGGCGACGGCGCCGACGCTGTATCGCAAGCTGCCCTACGATCCGCTGAAAGACTTCGAGCACGTCGGCCTGATCAACGACGTGCCGATGACGATGCTGGTCAAGACCGGGCTGCCGCCGAACAGCATGAAGGAACTGGTCGACTACGTGAAGGCCAACGCGAACACGCTGACGCTGGCCAACGCGGGTATCGGCGCCGCTTCGCACCTGTGCGGGCTGATGTTCCAGTCGGCGATCGGCCAGGAACTGGTGACCACCCCGTACAAGGGCACTGCGCCGGCGCTCGCCGATCTGATGGGCGGTCAGGTCGACATGCTGTGCGACCAGACCACGAACACGACGCCGCAGATCATCGCCGGCAAGGTCAAGGCGATCGCGATCACCTCGCCCGAGCGCATCGACTCGCTGAAGGACGTCCCGACGATGGCCGAATCGGGCTTCCCGCAGCTCGACGTGACGATCTGGCACGGCATGTACGCGCCGAAGGGCACGCCGAAGGAGATCGTCGACAAGCTGTCGGTCGCGCTGCAGGCCGCGCTGAAGGATCCGGCAGTGCTCAAGCGCTTCGCCGATCTCGGGGCCACGCCGTCGAAGCAGGAAGAGGCGACGCCGCAGGCGCTGCGTGCGCATCTGGAGAAGGAGATCGCGCGCTGGGAGCCGGTGATCAAGCAGGCTGGCGTTTTCGCGGACTGACACCGCTCGCGTTGACTTAGAGGCGCGGTCGGCGCCCGCTGCGCTGCGGTACAGTTAGCCGGATGAAGAATCCGCGCGAACTGCTGCTGGCAAGCTTCCGGGCGGCGGTCGCCGCTGCCGACCCGGCGAAGGTGCTTGCCGCCTTCCTGCCCGATGCCACCGGGATCCGCCGCTATCGGCGCACGCTGGTCGTCGGTGCCGGCAAGGCGGCAGCCAGCATGGCCAGCGCCGTCGAGGCGCACTGGCCGGCCGATGCTCCGCTCGAAGGACTGGTCGTCACGCGCTATGCGCATGGCATGCCGTGCCGGCGCATCGAGGTGATCGAGGCCGGTCATCCGGTGCCCGACGAAGCCGGCGAGACGGCTGCGGCGACGATTCTCGAGCGAGCCAGTGCGCTCGGCGAAGACGACCTGCTGCTTGCGCTGGTCTCGGGTGGCGGCTCCAGCCTGCTGAGCCTGCCGGTCGAGTCGGTGCCGATGGCCGACCTGAAGGCGGTCACGCGCGCGCTGCTCGCCAGCGGCGCGCCGATCCAGGAAATGAACATCGTGCGCAAGCACCTGTCGCGCATCCAGGGCGGCAGGCTCGCGCAGCAGACGCGTGCCCGGGTTCTCGCGCTGGTGATTTCCGACGTGGCGGGCGACGAGCTGTCGGCGATCGCCAGCGGCCCCTGCTCGCCGGACCCGAGCAGCTACGTCGATGCACTCGACGTGCTGCGCCGCTGGGACGTGCAGCCGCCCGATTCGGTCGCCGCGCACCTGCAGGCCGGCGCACGCGGTGACGTCGACGAGACGCCGAAGCCCGGCGATCCGCTGTTCGCGCGCGTGCGTGCCGAGCTGGTGGCGACCGCGCACGGCAGCCTCGAAGGCGGTGCGGCTGTGTTCGAACAGGCCGGCGTGCGTGCGGCGATCCTCGGCGATACGGTGACCGGCGAGGCGCGCGATGTCGCCCAGGTCATGGCGGCGCTGGCGCGTGAGGTCGCAGCCCACGATGCGCCGTTCGCGCGGCCGGTTGCGCTGGTGTCGGGTGGCGAGTGCACGGTGACCGTGCGCGGCAAGGGCCGTGGCGGACGCTGCACCGAGTTCCTGCTGGCGCTGGCGCGCGAACTCGACGGGCTGCCCGGCGTCTGGGCGATCGCCGCCGATACCGACGGTATCGACGGTGTCGAGGACAATGCCGGCGCACTGCTGGCGCCCGATTCGCTGGCCCGCGCCCGGGCCGCCGGGCTCGACGCGCGGCGCCTGCTCGACGACAACGATGGCTGGCGCTTCTTCGACGCGCTCGGCGACCTGGTCGTGACCGGGCCGACGCGTACCAACGTCAACGACTACCGGGCGATCCTGCTGCTGCCGCCCGAACCACAACGGAGCTGAATCGTGGATCAGGCCGATCGTGCCGCGCCGGCGACGCTGGTGTTGACCCGCCCCGACGACTGGCACCTGCACCTGCGCGACGGCGAAGCGCTGCATGCGGTCGTCGGCGCCAGCGCCGCGCAGTTCGGCCGCGCGATCGTGATGCCGAACCTCAGGCCGCCGATCACGACGGTCGCGCAGGCGCGCGGCTATCTCGAACGGATCCTGGCGGCGCTGCCGGCCGGCAGCGACTTCGAACCTCTGATGACGCTGTACCTGACCGACCTCACGTCGGTCGACGAGATCCGCCGCGCCGTCGACAGCGGTTTCGTCAAGGCGATCAAGCTCTACCCGGCCGGCGCCACGACGAACTCGGATGCGGGCGTCACCGACATCGCGAAACCTTGTGCGGCGATCGAGGAAATGCAGCGGCTCGGGCTGCCGCTGCTGGTGCACGGCGAAGTCACCGATCCCGGCATCGACGTGTTCGACCGCGAAGCGGTGTTCATCGACCGTGTGCTCGAACCGCTGCAACGCGACTTCCCGGCGCTGCGCGTCGTGCTCGAACACATCACGACGCGCGAGGCCGCGCAGTACGTCGCTGCGGCGGCCGAGAACCTGGGCGCGACGATCACCGCGCACCACCTGCTGTACAACCGCAACGCGATCTTCAGTGGCGGACTGCGCCCGCACTGGTACTGCCTGCCGGTGCTCAAGCGCGAGACGCATCGGCAGGCGCTCGTGCAGGCGGCT
>CALLYQ010000382.1 GCA_937858875.1 uncultured Lautropia sp.
GTTGGCGCCCGCCGAAGCGCTCGCGCGGCGCGGCGAATTGCGGCTCGTGACGCCGACCGTCAAGACGCTCGAGGCGATCGCCCGTTTCGATACCGTTCCCGCGCTCTTCGAATGGGCGTGCGCGCCGCGCCTGATCGTGCCGTCGATGCCGCAGAGCTCGTCGAGGGCGACCTGGCTGGCGTTCGCGTCGATGTCGATGACCACATAGCCGACCAGGGCATTGGTCTGCAGGTACTGGGCCGAGATGTTGATGCCGGCGCGAGAAAACCGGTCGTTGATGTTCGCGATGATGCCGGGTTCGTTGCGGTGCACGTGAAGCAGCCGCGACTTGCCGGTGTGCTCGGGCAGCGAGACTTCGGGGAAGTTGACTGCCGTGATCGTCGAGCCGTTGTTGCTGTAGCGCAGCAGCTTGGCCGCGACCTCGTCGCCGATGTTGGCCTGCGCCTCGGACGTCGACCCGCCGATGTGCGGCGTCAGGATCACGTTGTCGAAGCGGGTCAGCGGCGATTCGAAGACGCCGTCGTTGCCCTTCGGCTCTTCGGGAAACACGTCGATCGCGGCGCCGCGCAGGTGCTCGCGGCCCAGCGCATCGGCCAGCGCGTCGATGTCCACGACGGTGCCGCGCGACGCGTTGATCAGGTGACTGCCGCTTTTCATCCGGGCCAGTTGCGGCGCCGCGATCATGTAGCGCGTGGCTGGCGTTTCGGGCACGTGCAGCGTGACGACGTCGGCGCTCGCGAGCATCTCGTCGAGCGAGCCCGCCTGCCGGGCGTTGCCCAGCGGCAGCTTCTTCTCGATGTCGTGGAACAGCACGGTCATCCCGAGCTGCTCGGCCAGGATGCCGATCTGCGTGCCGATGTGGCCGTAGCCGACGACGCCGAGAATCTTGCCGCGCACCTCGAAGGCGCCGGCGGCGCTCTTCTCCCAGGTGCCCGCGTGCATCCGCGCGTTCTTGACCGGGATGTTGCGCATCAGCATGATGATCTCGCCGAGCACGAGTTCGGCCACGCTGCGCGTGTTGGAGAACGGCGCGTTGAACACCGGGATGCCGCGCCGGGCGGCTGCGTCGAGATCGATCTGGTTGGTTCCGATGCAGAACGCGCCGATCGCGCTGAGCTTGGGCGCCTGCGACAGCACCGCCTCGGTCAACTGCGTGCGCGAGCGGATGCCGAGGAAATGGGCACTTTCGATGGCGCGAATCAGTGGTTCCCCGGACAGCGCCCCCTTGTGCCGTTCGATGTTCGTATAGCCGTCATGGCGCAGGACCTGTTCGGCGCTGTCGTGGATTCCCTCGAGCAGCACGAACTTCAGTTTGTCCTTCGGGACGGACAGGCGCGGGGTGGAGGTATTCATCGGAATTGTCGTGCGGGGCAATCCGGAATGATACCCAGCGCATTCGCCGGCCGATTCTTTGCCCTGCACGGCAGCGACGGCTCTCGATCCCGGGGGTGCAGATTCCCGATGTTCGGGGTATAGAATCCCCGCCAAAGCTGCCGCCTCGGCGTCGAGTGCGGAAACCGATCGCAACGGAGGAGACGACGATGAAACGGGTCATTTCGGTATTCGCGGGAGCCATCGCGCTGTCGTTCTCGGTGGCCGCGCTCGCACAGGCGCCCATCACGATCAAGTTCAGCCACGTGGTCGCCGAAGCCACGCCGAAAGGCCAGGGCGCGATCAAGTTCAAGGAAGCGGCGGAGCGGCTGCTGCCCGGCAAGGTGCAAGTGCAGGTGTTCCCGAGCTCGAGCCTGTTCGGCGACGCGAAGGAACTTGAGGCGGTGCTCCTCGGCGACGTCCAGCTGATCGCGCCTTCGCTTTCCAAGTTCGACCGCTACACGAAGAAGGTCCAGCTGTTCGACCTGCCCTTCCTGTTCGACGACCTCGCGGCGGTCGACCGCTTCCAGCAAGGCCCGCAGGGCAAGACGCTGCTGGATTCGATGCAGAAGCGCGGGCTGCAGGGCCTGGCCTACTGGCACAACGGGATGAAGCAGCTTTCGACGAACCGCGAAAAGCTCGTGCGTCCCGAAGACGTCAAGGGACTGAAATTCCGGATCCAGGCCTCCGACGTGCTCGAGGCGCAATTCCGGGCGCTGGGTGCCAATCCGCAGAAGATGGCCTTCGCCGAGGTCTACCAGGCGCTGCAGACCGGCGTCGTCGACGGGCAGGAGAACACCTGGTCGAACATCTACTCGCAGAAGTTCCACGAGGTGCAGACCACGATCGCCAACACGAATCACGGCGTGATCGACTACATGGTCGTGACCAACGCCAAGTGGTGGAGCGGCCTGCCCGCCGACGTTCGCGAAGGCCTGCAGAAGGCGCTCGACGAGGCGACCGCACATGCGAACAAGCTGGCCGAGGAGCTCAACGAACGCGACCGCAAGCTGATCGAGGAGGCCGGGCGCGCGAAGATCCAGACGCTGAGCAAGGAAGACGTCGCCGCCTGGCGCAAGGCGATGGAGCCGGTCTGGAAGAAATTCGAAGGCGACATCGGCCAGGACCTGATCAAGGCAGCGCTGGAAAGCAACAACAATTGAGAATCGCTACCGGCAGCGGAGGTCGTGATGAGCGATGAACACGCCGGTCACACTTTGCGGCGGCCCGACTGGACGGAGCGGCTCGAAGGATGGGTGATGGCCATCCTGCTGGCGTTGATGACGCTGATCACCTTCATGCAGGTGATCGCACGCTACGTCTTCAACTACAGCTTCGTCTGGGCCCTCGAACTCACGACCTTCCTTTTCGGCGGCCTGATCTTCCTGGGCATGTCCTACGGCGTCCACGTCGGTGCGCACATCGGCATCGACGTGCTGGTCCGCAACCTTTCGGCCGCCACGGCGCGCAAGGTCGCTATCGTGGCCACGCTGCTGTGTCTGCTCTACGCGGCGATCCTGTTCGTCGGTAGCTGGATCTACGTCACGCGGATCTACGAGATCGGCATCCTCGCGCAGGACCTCCCGATTCCGCAGTGGGTGCCGCGGCTGGTGCTGCCGATCGGCTACGGGCTGCTGCTGTGGCGCTTTGGGCAGATCCTGTACCGCCTGCTGACCGGCCGGCGCGCGCGGCTGTTCGGCGACGAGGTCGAAGACGCAATGCGCCTGCAGGCCGAAGCCGGTGCCGAGGGGGCCGAGATTCCACCGCCCAGGAAAGAAGAACGAGACGGAGACGCCCGGTGACCACAGCCGCCCTGTTCATCCTGCTGTTCGTCTTCATGGCGATCGGCATTCCGGTCGCCGTCGCGCTCGGGCTGTCGTCGCTGCTGACGATCCTGCTCTTCGGCCAGGACTCGCTCGCCTCGCTCACGCTGAAGATCTACGACACCTCCGAGCATTTCACGCTGCTTGCGATCCCGTTCTTCATTCTCGGCGGTGCATTCATGACCACCGGCGGCGTGGCCAAGCGGATGATCCGATTCGCGATCGCCTGCGTCGGCCATCTGCGCGGCGGGCTCGCGATCGCGTCGGTGATGGCCTGCATGCTGTTCGCGGCGGTCTCGGGATCGTCGCCGGCAACTGTCGTGGCGGTCGGCTCGATCGTCATCGCCGGCATGGTGCGCGCCGGTTATCCGCAGGGTTTCGCTGCCGGCGTCGTCTGCAACGCGGGCACGCTCGGCATCCTGATTCCGCCGTCGATCGTCATGGTCGTCTACGGCGCGGCGACCGAAACCTCGGTCGGCGCGCTGTTCATGGCCGGCGTGATTCCAGGGATCCTGCTCGGGCTGATGCTGATGGTCGCGATCTGGCTGCTCGCGCGCGCGAAGAACCTGCCGCGCCAGCCGCGTGCCTCGCTGCGCGAAGTGCTCGAAGCCGGGCGCGATTCGATCTGGGGCCTGCTGCTGATCGTCATCATCCTCGGCGGCATCTACGGCGGCGTGTTCACGCCGACCGAAGCCGCCGCCGCGGCCGCGATCTACGCGTTCCTCGTGGCCGTGTTCGTCTACAAGGACATCGGCTTTCGAGAAGTGCCCGATGTGCTGATCGATGCGGCCAAGGTCACGGTGATGCTGATGTTCATCATCGCCAACGCGCTGCTGTTCGCGCACGTGCTGACCACCGAGCGGATCCCGCAGGCGATCGCCGAGCAGATCCTCGCCTGGGGAATGGCGCCCTGGTCGTTCCTGATCGTCGTGAACATCATCCTGCTGATCGCCGGCATGTTCATGGAGCCGACCGGGATCATCCTGATCCTCGCGCCGATCCTGTTCCCGATCGCGATGCAGCTCGGCATCGACCCGGTGCACCTGGGCATCATCATGGTCGTGAACCTGGAGATCGGCCTGGTCACGCCACCGGTCGGGCTGAACCTGTTCGTCACGGCAGGCATCACGAAGATGCCGATCGGCGAGGTCGTGCGAGCGGCGATGCCGTGGCTGGGCGTGCTGCTGACCTTCCTGATCATCGTGACCTACATCCCGCAGATCGCGCTCTGGCTGCCGAACATGCTGTTCTGATCGAGGCCCTAAAGGATCCGCTTCCGGATCGCCGTGACGACGATCTCGGCCAGCACGACCACGGCGAAAATCGCGAGCAGTACCGTCGCCACGCGCTGCCACTGGAACAGGTTCATCGCCGTGTCCAGCGCCATGCCGATGCCGCCCGCGCCGACGAGGCCGAGCACCGCGGACTCGCGCACGTTGATGTCCCAGCGAAACAGCACGATCGACCAGAACGCCGGCCTGACCTGCGGCCAGTAGCCTTTCGCGAGCAACGACAGCCAAGGCGCGCCGACCGACTGCAGCGCCTCGATCGGGCCGCGCTGCGCCTCTTCGAGCGCCTCGCCGAACAGCTTGCCGACGAAGCCGATCGACCGGAACGCGATCGCCAGCGTGCCGGCGAGCGCGCCGGGGCCGAACACGGCCACGAACAGCAGGGCCCAGATCAGCGAGTTCACCGAGCGGCTGGAGACCAGCAGCAGCCGGGCGAACTGGTTCGCCAGGCGGCTGGGCACTAGGTTCGGCGCAGCCAGCACACCGATCGGCAGCGCCATCAGCACGGCCAGCAGCGTGCCGAGCGAGGCGATGTGGATCGTCTCCATCAACGGCGCATGCACGCCCTCCGGGTAATGCGCGAAGTCGACCGGCCACATCCGGGCGAGCAGGTCCTGCATCTGCTCGGGCGCGTCGTAGAGGAATTCGGGGATGATCTCGACCGATCGCGCCGAGGCCACGATCGCCGCGACGATCGCCAGGTAGACGGCGAAGCGCGCCAGCCGTTCGGCCGGTGAGAAGCGCTGCCAATGCCGCGGAGAGCGCTCATTCATCCACTCTCTCGCTGGGCCGCCCCGCACGTCGCTCGAGGAAAACGCCCCGGACCCAGCGCGCGAGAAGCTCGCCGACCATGATCATCGCAATGATCGAGATCAGGATCGCGCAGACGAAGTCATAGTCGAAGCGCTGGAACGCCGCGAACAGCGTGCCGCCGATGCCCCCGGCGCCGACGATGCCGACCATCGTCGAATTGCGCAGGTTCGAATCGAGCTGGTAAGTCGCGAATCCGACGAAGCGGGAGAATACCTGCGGCAGCACGCCGTAAGCGATCACGCTGGCGAACGGCGCGCCGGTCGCACGTACCGCCTCGACCTGCCTGGGCGAGATCTCCTCGATGGCCTCGGCGAACAGCTTGCCGATGAAGCCGATCGAGGCGACCGTCAGCGCGAGGATCCCGGCCAATGCGCCGAAGCCGACGGCCTTGACGAAGACGATCGCGACAATCACCGGATGGAACGATCGGCACAGCGCGATCAGTGCGCGCGCCGGCCAGGTCGCCCACCATGGCATCAGGTTGCGCGCGGCGAAGAGCCCGATCGGCAACGCCAGCACGATGCCGAGGAACGACGCCAGGATCGCGATCTCGAGCGACTCGACGAGTCCTGAAACCAGCGTGTCAGGCTGCGCGATGATCGGCGGGAACATGCGGCCGAGAAAGCGCGCGCCGTTGTCGAGTCCGGTCACGAAGCGCGCCCAGGTGAACTCGAGGCGCGAAGCCGCGTAGACCACGTAGATCGCCAATGCGATCCAGCCGCCGCGCGCCCACCAGTTCGGACGGAAGGCAGCGCTCATTGCAGCCAGTCTTCGCCGCCGTAGATTCGTTCGAGCATCCGCTCGTCCAGCCCCGCTCCCGGGCCGTCGTAGACGATCGAGCCCTCGGACATGCCGACGATGCGGTCGGCGAAGCGCCGCGCCAGCCCGACGTCGTGCATGTTGACCACGACGGGCACCCGGTGTTCACGCCCCAGCTCGCGCATCAACTGCATGATCTCCACCGAGGTCTTCGGGTCCAGCGACGAGGTCGGCTCGTCGGCCAGCAGCAGCTTGGGCCGCTGCATGACCGCCCGCGCGATGCCCACGCGCTGGCGCTGCCCGCCCGACAGGCTGTCGGCGCGCTGGCCGGCGAAGCCGTGCAGCCCGACCTTCTCGAGCAACTCGAACGCGCGTTCGACGTCCGCCTGCGGATAGCGGCGCAACCAGGCCTTCAGCGGCGACACGTAGCCGAGCCGGCCGCTCAGCAGGTTCTCCATCACGGTCAGGCGTTCGACCAGGTTGTACTCCTGGAACACCATGCCGATGTGGCGCCGTGCCCGGCGCAGCGCCTTGCCGCCCAGCCGGGCGAGATCGACGCCGTCGAACAGGATCTCGCCTGCCGTCGGATCGACGAGCCGGTTGATGCAACGAAGCAGCGTGCTCTTGCCGGTGCCCGACGGGCCGATGATCGCCGTCAGGCCTTCGCCGGCGATGTCCAGGTCGATGCCGCGCAACACCGGCCGGTTGCGCTCGTAAGCCTTGACGAGTCCGCGGATCTGCAGCGCAGCGTCGGTCACCGCGCTATTTCTTCTCGGCTTTCTTCTTGCGCGCTTCTTCCTCGCGCCTGGATTCCTTCTCGTAGCCGGCGCGGTTGAAGCTCTCGCCGCCGCTCTCGGCGACCTGCCGCACGATCGCCCAGTCGTCCTTGTAGTTGATCGGGAAGAAGCGGTCGGCCCCATCGAAGGCCTTCTGCATCTCCGGCGGGAACCGGTAGTCGTAGAAGCACTTCAGCATCTTGTCGCGAAAGCCTGGCTCGAGATCGTGCGCGTAGGCGAACGAAGAGGTCGGGAACTTCGAGCTGCGATAGACGACCCGAAAGTCGTTTTCGTCGATCTGACCACGCACCGACATCCGGTGGAACACGTCGGAGGCGACGGCCGCCGCATCGTAGTCGCCGGAGTTCACGCCCATCACCGACTGGTCGTGCTTGCCGGAGAACACGATCTCGTAGTCGTCGCCGGGCTTCAGGCCCTCGGCCGGAAACAGCGCCATCGGTGCCATGTGGCCCGAGTTCGACGACGGCGAGGTATGCGCAAGCTTCTTGCCCTTCAGGTCGGGAAGCTTCTGGTACGGACTGTCCTTCTTGACGATGACGATCAGCTCGTAGCCCTGGAACTCGTTCTCGTAGCCCTTGACCGCGAAGGGCACGGCGCCGGCGATGTTGACGGCGAAGGCCGTGGGCCCGGTCGAGAAGCCGCCGACGTGCAGGCGCCCGGAGCGCATCGCCTCGATCTCTGCCGCGTTCGACTGCACCTGGTAGAAGACCACGCGCTTGCCCGTGCACTGCGACAGGTGGTCGGTGAAGGGCTTGAACACCTTCTCGTAGACCGCGGGATCTTCGACTGGCGTGTAGGTGAAGACCAGCGTGTTCGGCGTCTTGAGTTTCCCCGGGTCGGTCGGCACATCGGCGACCAGGTCGCCGTTCGCATCGCAATACATCGGGTCGAGATCGCCGCGATTGCTGCAGTCGTCCTGCGCGGCGGCGCCGAAGGACACGAGCAGCGCGACTGCGAACAGCGGCGCGTGGAACAGGCGCGGCATGGTCTCCTCCGGGGACATTCGATTGTCGAGCCAGTGTAGCAAAGCAGCTTCGGGCCGCGAAGCGTCCAGCCGACTATCATCGTCGGCTGGGCCGTCGACGACAGCCATCACGTTTGGGAGTCCATTGGTGAGCGTTTCGAGTTTCCATGGCGTCTGGCCTTACCTGGTATCACCGGTCGCTGCCGACGGTTCGATCGACGACGCGGTGCTCACGCGGCTCTGCGATGACCTGATCGCCGGCGGCGTGCACGGGCTGACCGCGCTCGGTTCGACCGGCGAGTTCGCCTATCTGTCCTGGCCGCAGCGCCGGCGCGTTGCCGAGGTGGTCGTGGCCGCGGCGCGCGGGCGCGTACCGGTGATCGCCGGCGTTGCGGCCACGACCACGGCCGAGGCGGTCCGGCAGGCGCGCGAGATGGCCGCCGTCGGATGCGACGGGATCCTCGCGATCCTCGAAGCCTACTTTCCGGTCGCCGACGATGGCGTGCACGACTACTTCGCGTCGATCGCCGCGGCCACGCCGCTGCCGGTCGTGCTGTACACGAACCCGAACTTCCAGCGCTCGGACCTGTCGCTGCCGGTCATCGACCGGCTCAGCCGGATCGACAACATCCGCGCGATCAAGGACGCGTCGAACAATACCGGCCGGCTGCTGTCGATCATCAACCGCGTCGAAGGGCGGATGCAGGTCGTCGCCGCGTCGGCGCACATCCCGGCCTGCGTCATGCTGATCGGCGGCGTCGGCTGGATGGCCGGACCGGCCTGCCTGGTGCCGCGGCAGAGCGTCGCGCTCTACGAACTGTGCCGCGCCGGGCGCTGGCCCCAAGCGATGGC
This sequence comes from uncultured Lautropia sp., assembly GCA_937858875.1. Classification (GTDB taxonomy): domain Bacteria; phylum Pseudomonadota; class Gammaproteobacteria; order Burkholderiales; family Burkholderiaceae_E; genus Zeimonas. The sequence goes on from CALLYQ010000382.1 coordinate 8,669, forward strand.
GCTGCAGGCGAAACTCTGGAACCTGAACCAGGCGTTCGCGCGCCACAACCTGGCGGCCTGCATCAAGGGCGGGCTGATCATGCAGGGCTACCCGGTCGGCGATCCGCTGCCGCCGCAGGCGCCGCTGTCGCCCGAAGGGCAGGCCGAAGTCCGCCGTGCGCTCGATGAGGTATCGCAATGAATGCACTCGAAGCCTTGCTCGACCAGCCGTTCGCGGTGATGACCGACGCGATCCGGTTGCATGCGCGAGCCACGCCGCGCAAGCCGGCGCTGATCCTCGACGACCGCTCGCTGGACTACGGTGCGCTCGACGAAGCGATGGATCGCGTTGCCGCTGCGCTGCAGCGCGACGGCGGCGGCCGCGGCGACGCGATCGCGATCTGCGCGGGCACTTCGATCGAATACCTGATCGTCTATCTCGGCGCCGTGCGTGCCGGAGTCGCCGTCGCGCCGATGTCGCCGTCGCTGCGGCCCGAGCAACTCGCCGCGATGCTGGCCGACGCCGACCCGCGGGCGTTCTTCCTCGATGCCGGCACGGCCGGCCTGCTGTCCGGAGTCGAGGCCGCGCCGCGCGTCGATCGCGTCGCGCTCGACGGCTCCGACGCGGGCCGCCCGCTGGTCGAGTGGCTCGCCCCTCTGGGCGCACAGCCGGCGCGCGTCGAGCACGAGTCCGACGATCCGTTCAACATCATCTATTCGTCGGGCACGACCGGCACGCCGAAAGGCATCGTCCAGCCGGCGTCGATGCGCTGGATGCATTCGCGGCGCGGCCCGTTCTACGGCTACTCCCGCGATTCGATCGGCATCCTGACCACGCCGCTGTACTCGAACACGACGCTGGTGCACGTGTTCCCCCCGCTGACGATGGGCGGCACGCTGGTGCTGATGAAGAAGTTCGACGTACTGCGCTTCTTCGAACTGGTGCAGCAGCATCGTGTCACGCACGCGGTGCTGGTGCCGGTGCAGTACCAGCGGATCATGAGCCACCCGGATTTCGAGCGCTACGAGCTGAGCTCGCTGGTCAACCGCTTCTCGACCAGCGCGCCGTTCTCGCCCGAGCTGAAGGCCGAGGTGCTGCGCCGCTGGCCCGGCAAGCTGCTCGACACCTACGGGATGACCGAGGGCGGCGGCGCCTGCATGCTGCAGGCCGACGAATTCCCGGACAAGCTGCACACGGTCGGTCGGCCGGCCGCCGGCCACACGATCCTGCTGATCGATGAAGAAGGCCGCGAGGTGGCGCCCGGCGAGACCGGCGAGATCGTCGGGCACTCGCCCGGGATCATGACCGGCTACCGGAACCAGCCCGAGCTGAGCGCCGAAGCCGAATGGATCGCTCCCGACGGACGCCGCTTCATCCGCACCGGCGACATCGGCCGCTTCGACGAAGACGGCTTCCTCGTGCTGATGGGCCGTCGCAAGGACATGATCATCTCGGGCGGCTTCAACATCTATCCGGTCGACCTCGAGGCCGAACTGCGCCAGCACGAAGACGTCGCCGATTGCGCAGTGTTCGGCGTGCCGTCGAAGGAGTGGGGCGAAACGCCGGTGGCCTTCGTCGTCTCGCGCTCGGCAGGCAGTGCGATCCAGGCCCAAGACCTGCTCGCCTGGGTCAACGAGCGGCTCGGCCGGATGCAGCGGATCGCCGACCTGCGTTTCGTCGATGCGCTGCCGCGCAGCTCGATCGGCAAGGTGCTCAAGCGCGAGCTGCGCGACGACTACCTGGGCAGCGACTGACTCAGCGTTTCCGCACCCGGTACTCGAGGTGGCTGCCGGCGCTCGGGCCGGCACGAAACGACTCGGCGTAGCGTTCGAGCAGTTTGCCGATGCGCTCGCGCGAGTAGCCGAGCTGCGCGAACGCGACGCCTCGGTCGAAGGCTTCGGCATAGTCTTCGATCAGGCCGTCGCGCAGCCGCATGCGGGCGATGCCTTCGAAGACGATCGTGCGGCCCGCGCTTTCCGGCTCGCGCGACAGGTAGCTGAAGCGATAGCGCGCGTAGCCGATGCCGTTCGCCTCGACCGGCTCGATGAACTCCCAGCAGAAGGATTCGCCGCCGACGTGGAAACGATCGAGCATCGCCGCGATTGCGTCGCGCCCCTCGTGTCGTCCGAAGAAGTAGTCGTCGTAGCAGCCGTCGGCGGTGAACAGCGCGGCGAGTCCTTGCGAATCGTGCGCGGCGACCGCGTCGGCAAAGCGGGCGAGCAGCGTTTCGAAGTTCATTGCGACCTGCAGCTCAGGCCGCCGTCGACGGCCAGGCACTGCCCGGTGATGTATTCGGCGTCGTCGGAGGCGAGGAAGACTGCCGCCTTCGCGATGTCCCAGGCCGTGCCCATGCGGCCGGTCGGCGACAGCTTGTTGCGCGCAGCGACCATCTCCTCCTTCGTGCGGTACTGGCCGGCGATGTTCCGGTAGATGTGCGGCGTGTCCATCAGCCCGGGCATGATCGCGTTGGCGCGGATGCCGCGCGCCGCGTATTCGAGCGCGATCGCGACGGTCAGGTGGTTCACCGCCGCCTTGCTCGCGTAGTAGGCCGGGTACGGATAACCGGTATAGCGGATCGCGGCCACTGACGAGATGTTGACGATCGCGCCGCGTCCCTTCTCGAGCATCGTCGGGATCGTCGCCTGGCAGCACAGCAGCACGCTCTTCAGGTTGACGTCCATCGCGAGGTCCCAGGCCTCCTCGCTGATCGTCTCGATCGTGCCCATCGCGGGCAGGCCCACGTTGTTGTGCAGCACGTCGATCGCGCCGTACTCGGCCCGTGCCGCCGTGACGACAGCGGCGATCTGTTCGCGATGGGTCACGTCGCACTGCTGCGCGATCGCCTGGCCGCCCTCGCTGGCGATGATGTCGCGAGTCTCGGCAGCCGCGTCGCCATCGATGTCGACCGCCACGACCTTTGCGCCTTCGCGCGCGTATTGCACGGCGGCGGCCTTGCCGTTGCCCCAGCCGGGCCCGACCGAGCCGGCGCCGAAAACGAGGGCCACGCGGCCCGCGAGTCTTTGAGTCATTTCGCTGTGTCCCGTTCGAATCAGTTGCCGCCGACGACCTTCGGCAGCCAGGTCGACAGCGCCGGAATGAAGGTGATCAGCATCAGCACGCCGATCGCCGCGAAGAAGAAGGGCAGCGCCTCGCGCGTGACCTCGCGCGGTGGCGCCTTCGCGAGCAGCGCGGCGATCGACAGGCAGATCGCCACCGGCGGCGTGATCAGTCCGATCACCAGGTTGAGGCCGACGATCATCGAGAAATGGTAGGGGTCGACGCCGAATTTGGCCGCGACCGGATACAGCACCGGGCACAGCATGACGAGCGCCGGTCCGTTCTCCATGAAGGTGCCGACCAGGATCAGCAGCACGTTGACGAGCAGCAGGAACGCGACCGGGCTCTGCGCGATCTCGATCATCGCATCGGCGATTCGCTGCGGCACGTTCTCGTAGGCGAGGAACCAGGAGACGATCTGCGCGCCGCCGAGGATGATCAGGATGACCGCGGTCGTGCGCGCCGAGCCGATCAGCGCGCGCCAGATCTTCGCAAGGCTCAGTTCGCGATGCACGACCAGCCCGACGAACAAGGCATAGGCGACCGCCGCCGCCGAAGACTCGGTCACGTTGAACACGCCGGTCCGGATGCCGACCAGCAGCATGACCGGCATCGCGAGCGCCCAGATCGCGCGCCGGAAGGTCGAGCGCAGCTCGCCGGCACCGGCCGGGCGATGGACCGGATACTGGCGTCGCCGGCTGATGAACACGGCCATCGCCATCATCGCGGCGCTGTACAGCAGCCCGGGGATGACGGCGGCGATGAACAGTTTCAGCGGCGACAGTCCGGTCAGCACGCTGATCAGGATGAAGGTGATCGACGGCGGGATGATCGGGCCGACGACGTTCGCGCAGCCGGTCAGCGCCGCCGCGAAACCGCGGTCGTAGCCGGCCTTGACCATCGCCGGAATCAGCACCTTGCCGAGCGCACCAGTGTCGGCCACGGCCGATCCCGAAATGCCGGACATGAAGGTAGCCGAGGCCACGTTGCTCATTGCGAGGCCGCCGCGAAAGCGGCCGAACAGCGCATTCGAGAAATCGAGCAGCCGATCGGTCATGCCGCCGATCGTCATCAGTTCGCCGGCAAGCAGGAACAGCGGGATGGCCAGCAGCAGGAAACCGTCGATGCCGGTGTAGACCTGCTGCGGCACGATCATCAGGTCGATGCCGCCGACGAACAGCACGGCGATCACCGCCGACAGGATCAGCGCGAACGCGACCGGCACCGCCAGCAGCAGCAGCACGAACAGCGCGGTGACGAGGACGCCGAGAAAGGTCATCGGGGAATCGGCGTACCGGCTACCACTCGAGCGGATCGACGGTCGGCTCCTCGCCGCCGATCCGGGACAGGCACAGCTGCAGCGCAATCAGCGCCGGCCCCACGCACAAGGACAGGTAGGCCCAGAACATCGGGACCTCGAGCGCGGCCGAATCCTGCGTGGCGTTGAGCATCGCGTAGCGCAGGCCGGCCCAGGACAGGACCGCCACCGCCATGAGGATCGCGAAATCGCGCAGCCACAGCACGAGCTTGCGCGGGCCCGCCGGCAGCGCATTGACGAGCACCGTCACCGCGATGTGGCTGCCGCCGCGCAGGCAGGCGGCGGCGCCGAGCATCGTCAGCCAGACGATCAGCATCCGCGCGACCTCTTCGGTCCAGCTCGGGGCGCGGCCGACGACATAGCGGCCGAAGATCTGGTAGATCAGCGAGATCGTGATGATCGTGAGGATCGCGCCGATCAGCGCATCGAGGACGTTCTGGATGCGCCGGGCCAGGCGGGCGGCACCGGCCTGCGGCGCAACGGTTGCGGACACGTGCGAATGCGGGCGCGAGTCGGGCCTGCGATCAGTTCACCGCGCGGAACTTCGCGACCCAGGGCGCCAGCTCCGGGAACTCCTTGCCCATCGGTTCGAGCTTCGCGGCGAATGCGGCGCGATCGACTTCGTTGAACTTCATCCCTTCGGATGCGAGTTGCTTCTGGATCTCGCCCTCGAGGCCGATCATCCGCTCGGTGGCTTCGAGCATCACGCGTTCGCCCTCTTCCTTGAGCAGCGCCTGCACGTCGGCAGGCAGGCGCTTGAAGCGCGCGTCGGAGAAGATCCAGGTCATCGCGCCGATCACGTGCCGGGTATCGATCCCGTATTTCTGCACTTCGTAGAACTTGCTGAACTGCACGTATTCGAGCGGGTTCTCCTGGCCGTCGACGACCCCTTGCTGAAGCGAGGTGAACAGCTCGGCCGGCCCCATCGGGACGGTGCTGGCGCCCAGCAGGTCCCAGGTCATCCGGTACATCTTCAGCGGCGGCACCCGCATCTTCAGTCCTTGCAGGTCGGCCAGGTTCGCGACCGGCTTGTTCGACGTCAGCCAGCGCGCGCCGCGGTACCCGGCGCCGATGATCCGGAACGAGGTCTTCTTCGCGACCTCTTCCATGAACTCGGCGCCGACCGGTCCGTAGTAGACCTTCTTGAAGTGGTCGACGTCGCGCAGCAGATACGGCCAGGCTTCGATGCCGGGCAGGATGTTGTAGCGATCGAGCGTGCCGATCGACTGCAGCACGATGTCGTTGGTCCCGATCTTCAGCCCCTCGATGGACGATGGCCAGTCGCCGGTCGAACCGCTGTGCGCGATCTGGATCTTCACCTTGCCGCCCGACTTCTCCTCGACGGCCTTCGCGTAGGCCTCGGCGGTCTCGTACCAGATGTTGCCCGGCGTGTAGACGTGGGCCATCTTCAGCACGGTCGTCTGGGCCAGTGCTGCGGGCGCGCTTGCGACCATCAGCAGGCTCGCCGCCGCGGTGGCGCCCAGGGCGCGAAGGATGCCGTGAAGTCGCATGTCTGTCTCCGTGGTTCGATCGGAATCAAATGCGCCTGCCGCGTGTTCCGGCCGGGAACCGCAACGGCAGGCGAGGCGAAACGTATCGTATGACAATCAGCCGGTCAATCCGATGACCGGCCGCGCGGCGAGATCGCGCTTTGCGCCCGCCGCCAGTGGCGGCTACACGCCCCAGGTGATGTCGCGCTGGCCCTTGTGCGCCTCGAGCAGCATCTCGATGAACGGCCAGGCGCGCTGCGCGTGCGTGACCATCGCTTCGGCATCCGGGTCCTTGCGCTCGTTGTCTTCGTCTTCACGGTGCGCCGATTCGCGCCGGGCTTCGCGGATCGCCTGCTTCTCTTCTTCGATCGCCTTGCGCAGCGCCTCGACGGCGCCCGGCATCTGCTCGACAGTGACGATGCCGGTCGGCCCCGGCTGCTTGCCGATCACGCCGAGGATCCACTCGGCGGCGGCCTTGTTCATGACAACCGTTCCGGTTGCACGCGATTTGAACTCGTAGATCATGCTGGACTCCCGGTGCGAACGCTGCTCGTTGCTAACATTAGCCGATGAGTCTGCTCCCTGCACAGATAACGCGCATCGCGCGGAACCGGTGGACATCGGCGCCTGCATTCGCGCTGGGTGCAGGCCTGCTGCTCGCCGCTTGCGCACCGAGCTACGACTGGCGAGAGATCCGTGCCGAAGACGACCACTACGTGGCGATGATGCCGGCAAAGCCTGACTCGCTGACACTGCCGATCGACCTTGCCGGAATGAAGGTCTCGATGACGATGCGCGGTGCGAGGGTCGGCGAGGTTGCGTTCACCGCCGCGGCCACGGTGCTGCCCGAAGACTCGCCGACGGTTCGCCAGCAGGCGATCGACGGCATGCGCACGGCGATGCTGCGCAACATCACCGGGAGCGAAGTCGCTGCCGAAGCCGTTGCGGTCCCCGTCGTCGACGCCGTCGGCCAGGCTGTCGGTACAGCGCCGGGCTGGCGCATCGAAGCGACCGGCACGGCGGGCGGCAAGGAAGTCGGGATGCACGCGCTGTTCGCTGCGCGCGAGGGTCGTGCCTGGCAGGCCGTCGTCGTGGGCCCCGCGCCCGATCGGATTCAGGCAACGACCTTCCTCGACGGCTTCCGGATCACCCGTTGACCGGAATCGCCCGTTGAGCGCGCCGGCGACCGAGCTGCCCAGGGGCGCGGCGATCCGCGTCTTTCTCGCGTTCGCCGCCGGCTATTTCATGTCCTACGCGTTGCGTTCGGTCAACGCGATGATCGCGCCGGCGCTGATCGACGAGTTCGGCCTGAGCAACGCGCAGCTCGGTTCGCTGTCGGCTGCCTATTTCCTCAGCTTCGCTGCGCTGCAGCTTCCGCTGGGGATCTGGCTCGACCGCTATGGCTCGCGCCGCGTCGACGCGACGCTGCTGCTGATCGCCGCGGCCGGCTGCACGGTCTTCGCGATGGCCACCGGCACGATCGCCCTGTGGATCGGCCGTGCGCTGATCGGAGCCGGCGTGGCCGGGGCGCTGATGTGCGCGCTGCGTGCGTTCCGCTTCTGGTATGCGTCGGAACGCCAGCAACAGCTGGCGGCCTGGATGCTGGTGGCCGGCACCTTCGGCGCACTCGCCACGACGGTGCCGGTGCAACTGGCGCTGCCCGTTCTGGGCTGGCGCGGGCTGTTCTGGGTCGGCGCGCTGCTGCTGATCGCGGCCAGCGCGGCG
>CALLYQ010000383.1 GCA_937858875.1 uncultured Lautropia sp.
TGAACGTGCCGATGATGAAGCGCTCCCGCGCCTCGGCCTCGGCGACTTCGTAGCGGCAGTTCTCCAGCGCCGCATAGCGGCTGCCCGGGCGGCGCTCGCTGCGCACTTCGGCGAGCCGCTCGGGGGTGATCGACAAGCCGAACAGCCGCGGCTTGTACTTGTAGAGCTCGGCCGGCAACCGGCCGCGCTCGAAGTCCTCGGGAATCAGCGGATAGTTGGCCGCCTTCACACCGTGCTGCATGGCCAGATACAGGCTCGTCGGCGTCTTGCCGCAACGCGATACGCCGGCGAGGATCACGTCGGCCTGCGCCAGTTCGGTGTGCTGCTGGCCGTCGTCGTGCGCCAGCGAGAAGTTGATCGCGGCGATCCGGCGCTGGTAGGCCTCGCTGTTCGTGGCCGTGTGCGAGCGTCCCATCCGGTGCGTCGAGCGTTCGCCGAGTTCCATCTCGAGCGGCTCCACGAAGGTCGCGAACAGGTCGAGAAAGCGGCAGTTGGCCTGGCGTACGACGTCGTTGATGTCGCTGTCGACCAGCGTGCTGAAGACGATCGGCCGCTGCCGGTCGATCCGGCCCTGGCGCTCGATCCGTTCGAGTGCCTCGTGCGCCTTCTCGACCGAGTCGACGAAAGGCAGGCGAACGCTGCGAAGCCGCAGATTCTCGAATTGCGTGAGCAGCGAATGGCCGAAGGTCTCGGCGGTGATGCCGGTGCCGTCGGACAGGTAGAACACGGTGCGATCGAAGGGGGTGTCGCCGGGGGCTGACATGGGCGGCTCGTTCGTTCGGAAGCAACAGACGACATTCTGAGGCCAAGCGGGCAGCGCTGGCGGGGCACGGTAGCCCCGCTGGAGAGCGGCCAGGGGCCGGCGAAGTAGAATCGCAGGTTCACGGAACGTTCCGGATGCCCGGTTGCCCATCGCCGCCTGGCATCCAGAGCGCTTCGCGCACCCGGATTCCAACCTGTCAGGACTTTTCCATGGACCGCCACGAAGGACGCTTCGTCGTCCCGCTCGAGGACTTGCGCATGACCGATGTCGAATCGGTCGGCGGCAAGAACGCTTCGCTCGGGGAAATGATCAGCCAGCTCGCCGCCTCGCAGGTGCGCGTGCCGGGGGGCTTCGCCACCACGGCCTGGGCCTTCCGCAAGTTCCTCGAGCATCAGGGGCTCGCCGAACGGATCGCCTCCGAACTCGAGTCGCTGAACGTCGACGACGTGAAGGCGCTGGCCGACTGCGGCAACCGCATCCGCCAGTGGATCGCCGACGCGCCGCTGCCGCCTGAACTCGAACAGGAGATCCGCGAGCACTATCGCCGGATGGAAGCGGCCTCGGGCGGCGAAGCGATCTCGGTCGCCGTGCGCTCGTCGGCCACCGCGGAGGACCTGCCCGACGCTTCGTTTGCCGGCCAGCAGGAAACCTATCTGAACGTCAGCGGCATCGAGGCCGTGCTCGACCGCATCCGTCACGTCTTCGCGTCGCTGTACAACGATCGCGCGATCTCGTACCGCGTGCACAAGGGCTTCGCGCATGCCAACGTGGCGCTGTCGGCCGGCGTGCAGCGGATGGTGCGCAGCGACCTCGGCGCCTCCGGCGTGATGTTCACGATCGACACCGAATCGGGCTTCCCCGACGTCGTCTTCATCACCAGCTCGTGGGGGCTCGGTGAAACGGTCGTGCAGGGTGCGGTCAACCCCGACGAGTTCTACGTGCACAAGCCGATGCTCGAGGCCGGCAAGCAGCCGATCATCCGCCGCGAGATGGGCTCAAAGCTCGTCAAGATGGAGTTCGT
>CALLYQ010000384.1 GCA_937858875.1 uncultured Lautropia sp.
GGATCACTGCGGCCGGCTTGCCCAGCGGCGCCGCCGCCTCGTGCCTCGCTTCGGGCGCCGTCGTTGCACTGGTCGTCTTCAGCACCGGATCCGCCTGTTCGGTGTCAGTCTGTTCAATCACTGTAACGTCCTGCGGCCAGCAACCCCGCCTCCGGGGACGCCGGGAAGCGCCGGCGCAACTGGGCGCCGAGGCTGGCTGCGGCCTCCCGGTTGCCGAGCGCGTGTTCGATCTTCAATGCGAGCCACAGCGTCTGCGGAACCGGCTCGAAGGCGCCGAGCAGGCGCTGCGCATAGAAGCGGGCCCGGTCGTAGTCCCTGCGCTTCAGGTACAGCTCGCTCAGGTTGAACATCGTGACCGGGTTCGACGCGTCGAGCTGGAACGCTCGCTGCAGATAGCGTTCGGCGCCCGCCTCGTCGCCGATCCGCAGCGAGCAGATGCCAGCGTTGTGCAGTGCCTTGCCCGGCGTCTTGTAGAGCGGGTCGCGCAGGGCCCGGCCGAAACGGTCGATCGCTTCGCGCTCACGCCCGTTGCGGCACAGGAACCAGCCGTAGTTGTTGTTCAGGTCGGCGTCGTCGGGCGACACTCGCAAGGCGCGCTGGAAGCTTTCCTCGGCACGCGGCGTGTCGCCCATCTGCATGTAGACGAGGCCCAGCATGCCGTAAGCCGGCGCGTTGCCGGGGTCGGCGGCGAGCGCCTGGCCGAGTTCGCCGAGCGCGACCTGCAGCTGGCCTTCCTGGTAATAGTTTGCGGCGAGCTCGACGCGGATGCGCGCGCGCCGCTGCGCGTCGGTCTCCTCGTCAGCACCGGGGATCACGCTGCCCGCAGCGACCGACTTGCCGCCGACCGCCGTGCTCAGCCCCTCGGCACCGGGGCCGCTGCTCGCCGACGGCGCCGCGCAGCCGCCGAGCAGTACCAGCGAAGCCGACAGCAGCAGCGCCGGGATCGCGACCGGCGCTGTCATCGATGCTCCACCAGCGCAGCGGTCGACCGCTTGCGCTGCCCCGCGACAGCGTCCGAACGGGCGCCGTCGAGCATGCGCTGGCGCAGGCGCGTGCGATCCCGCACCTCTCCGGCGAGCTGGCCGCAGGCGGCGTCGATGTCGTCGCCGCGCGTTCGCCGCACCGTGGTCACGATGCCGGCCTCGCTCAAGCGTCGAGCGAAGGCTTCGATCCGCTCGGGTGACGACTTGCGCAGGCCCGAACCGGGAAACGGGTTGAACGGAATCAGGTTGAACTTGCAGGGCACGTCGCGCACCAGCTCCAGCAGTTCGGCGGCATGGTGATCGGCGTCGTTGACGCCGTCGAGCATCACGTATTCGAAGGTGATGAAATCGCGCGGCGCCCGCTCGAGATACTGGCGGCAGGCCGCCAGCAGTTCGCGCAGCGGATACTTGCGGTTCAGCGGCACCAGCTCGTCGCGCAGCGCGTCGTTCGGCGCATGCAGCGAAACCGCCAGCGCGACCGGACAATCGTCGCGCAGCCGATCGATCATCGGCACGACCCCCGAGGTCGATACGGTGACCCGGCGCCTGGACAGCCCGTAGGCATTGTCGTCGAGCATGATGCGCAGCGCCGCCAGCGTGGCCGCGTAGTTCTGCAGCGGCTCGCCCATCCCCATGAACACGACGTTGCTGATGATCCGGTCGGCCGCCACCCCGTTTTCACGTGCATAGGCACCGAGCGCGAGATTGGCATGCCAGAGCTGCGCGACGATCTCGTGCGCCTCGAGGTTGCGCGAGAACCCCTGCTTGCCGGTCGAGCAGAACATGCAGTTGACCGCGCAGCCGGCCTGCGTGGACACGCACAGCGTGCCGCGATCGGTCTCGGGGATGAAGACGGTCTCGACGGCGTTGCCGCCGCCGACGTCGAGCAGCCACTTGCGTGTGCCATCGCTCGACAGGTGATCGCGCAGCACCTGCGGCGCCGCGACGATGGCGCGCTCGCGCAGCACCTCGCGAAACGACTTCGCGAGGTCGGTCATTGCGTCGAAGTCGCTCTCGCCACGCTGGTGCACCCAGCGCATCAACTGGCGGGCGCGAAAGGGCTTCTGACCCCAGTCGGCGCAGCAGCGCGCCAACCCGTCAGCATCGAGCCCGAGCAGGTTGACGTGCGCTGTCATGCTTGTTCCGATGCGGTCGCCCTGGGAGCCTGTCGGCTCAGCGCGAGTGGATGTTCATCGCCGGGAAGAAGAAGGCGATCTCGTTGCGGGCCGTTTCCTCGGCGTCGGAACCGTGCACCGCGTTGGCATCGATGCTGTCGGCGAAATCGGCGCGGATCGTGCCGGCATCGGCCTTCTTCGGATCGGTCGCGCCCATCAGTTCGCGGTTCTTCAGGATCGCGCCTTCGCCTTCGAGGACCTGAACCATGACCGGGCCCGAGATCATGAACTCGACCAGGTCCTTGAAGAACGGACGCTCGCGGTGCACGCCGTAGAATGCCTCGGCCTCGCCGCGCGACAGGTGCATCATGCGCGCCGCGACGACCTTGAGGCCGGCGCCTTCGAAGCGGGCGTAGATCTGGCCGATCACGTTCTTCGCGACAGCGTCGGGCTTGATGATCGATAGGGTCCGTTCGACAGCCATGGGTGGTTTTCCGGGGGGTCGGTGATCGCTGGGGAGCGCCCTGTTCTCGGGAGGCGAGCAGCCAGGGCGGTCGATGCGTGCCATGCACCGGCTTGCGCCGCAAGTGTCAATGACCGCATTCTGAACAATCTACGAGTCTAGCATAGGGCCGTCCGTCAGTTGCTCCTGTCAGTTCGTCGCTTTTGTTGCGACCACCGAGGGCCGGACGGGAGGCCGTCCAGCCACGACGAGCGGTCACGCAGCCGCGCACGGTCCGGAAATTTCCTGTACGACCCGGCAAATTGCTTGTAATCGACGGCGACTGACCCTACATTCCGTCCCTGAAACTTCAATTCCAATGGAGAACGCCTGATGGCATTCGAGCAAAACCAACTGCGTGGCCAGAGCTTCGGCGGCGCCGACGCCGGCGCGATCGGCGCCGCAACGCGCAACCGGGTCCTGCGCAACACATACTGGCTGCTCGCCCTGTCGATGATCCCGACCGTGCTCGGCGCCTACATCGGTGTCCAGGCCGGTTTCAGCCTGTTCGCCGGCAGCCCCTTCGTCGGGCTCATCGTGTTCCTCGGCGTGGCCTTCGGCTTCTTCTGGGCCATCGAGCGCAACAAGGACAGCGGCATCGGCGTCGCGCTGCTGCTCGCCTTCACGTTCTTCATGGGCTTGATGCTGTCGCGGCTGGTCGGCGCGGTACTCGGCTATTCGAACGGCGCCAGCCTGATCATGACCGCATTCGGCGGAACGGCCACGATCTTCGCCGTCATGGCCACCGTCGCATCGGTGTCCAAGCGTGACTTCACCGGCATGGGCCGGTGGCTGTTCATGGGCTTCCTGGTGATCTTCGTCGCCGCGATCGCGAACATCTGGCTGCAGATGCCGGCGCTGATGCTCACCGTGTCCTCGCTCGCGGTGCTGATCTTCTCGGCCTTCATCCTCGTCGACGTGCAGCGCATCATCCGCGGCGGCGAGACCAACTACGTGACGGCCACGCTGTCGATCTACCTGAGCGTCTACAACATCTTCAGCAACCTGCTGGTGCTGCTCGGCGTGTTCGGCGGCAGCGACGACTGACACGCGCGCGCGGTGCAAGCCGCACCGCCAGGCTGCACGAGGGAAAGAAGGCCGCCGCAAGGCGGCCTTCCTGCTTCTGCCTTCCCTTCGGCGTAGCCCACAGGTAGCCTGTTCCGACAGGCAGGCCCCGGCGAGAATCTCCCGATGAACGCGCCCATCGAACCCACGCGGCTGAAACTCACGATCACCCAGTACCGGCAGATGGGCGAACGCGGCATCTTGCCGCCGGGCGAGCGCGTCGAACTCATCGACGGAGAGATCATCCGGATGGCACCGATCGGCCCGCCGCACGCCGGCATCCTGAACCGGCTCCTGAACGATCGGCTCGCCAGCCTGTGCAAGGGCAAGGCCGTGATCTCGGCGCAGCATCCGGTCGAAGTCGACGACTACAACGAACCGCAGCCCGACCTGTGCCTGCTGCGCTGGCGCGACAACTACTACATCGACCGCCACCCGGCGCCGGCCGACGTGCTGCTGCTGATCGAGATTTCCGACAGTTCGCTGCGCTACGACCGCTCGGTCAAGCGCGCGCTCTACGCCCGCGCTGGCCTGCCTCGATACTGGATCGTCGACGTAAACGATCGCTCGGTGATCGTCTTCAGCGAACCTTCGCCCGACGGCTATCGCAATGAGCAGCGCCATCGCGAAGGCGAGCGGCTGCCGCTCGGCGGCCCCGACTCCCCGCTCGCAGGACTGGCACTCGACGTGTCCGGGATCGTCGGCCACCTGCCACCCGGGTGATCGGCTCACGCCGAGCAGCCGCGCCGCGCTCGTTCAGCCGGCCGGTTCGAACACGGCGATCGACTCGACGTGCGATGTCTGCGGAAACATGTTGACCGCCCCGGCCGCACGCAGCACGAACCCGCCCTGATGCACGAGGATCGCCGCGTCGCGCGCCAAGGTGGCCGGGTTGCACGAGACGTAGACGATGCGTCGCGGCTTGACCGGATCGCCGGCCAGCACCTTGGCGACTTCGAGCGCGCCTTCGCGCGGCGGGTCGATCAGCAACCGGTCGAAGCGCCCGAGCGCGGCCCAGTCTTCGCCGCGCAGCTCGAACAGGTTCGCCGTGCGGAAGCTGCAGCGTTCGGCGAGCCCGTTGAGCGCCGCATTCTGCTGGGCACGCCGCGTCAGCACCGGGCTGCCTTCGATGCCGACGACCTCGCGCGCCAGCCGTGCCAGCGGCAGCGTGAAGTTGCCCAGTCCGCAGAACAGGTCGGCGATGCGCTCGTCGTCGCGCGGCGCGAGCAGCCGCAGCGCGCGCGAGACGAGCACCTCGTTGATCCGGTGATTGACCTGCGTGAAGTCGGTCGGTCGGAACGGCATCGTCACGTCGAACTCGGCCAACCGGTACTCGAGCTGCGAGTCGTCGTCAGCGGTCGCCGGGCTGCCGTCGCGCCGGCACAGCAGTTCGATCGAATCGGGCCCTTTCGGCTGCAGCCACAGCTCGACGCGATGCCGAGCGGCGAAGGCGAGCATCGCGGCGCGGTCGGCATCCGTGGGCGGCTGGAGCACACGCAATACCAGCGCGATCAGCAGCCCGTCGTCGCGCTCGGCGATCGCCACCTCGATCTGCGGCAGCCGGTCGCGCAGGCTCAGCGAGCCGACCAGTTCGCGCAACGGCAGCAGCAGCCGCGAGACCACCGGCGGCAGCACATGGCATTCGCGCATGTCGGCCACGTAGCTCGAACCGCGCTCGTGGAAGCCGACGAGCACGCCGCCCTTCTTCGGCACGTTGCGCACCGACAGCCGAGCACGGTAGCGGTAGCCCCAGGACGGCCCGGCGATCGCGCGCAGTACCTGCTCCGGCCGGACCTTTCCGATGTGCCGAAGCTGGTCTTCGAGCGCGCGCTGCTTGATCGCCAGTTGCGCGGTGGCGTCCAGGTGCTGCATCGAACAGCCGCCGCAGACGCCGAAGTGCGGGCAGCGCGGCATGACGCGCGACGCCGATTCGCGCAGGATTTCGGTCGCCTGCGCGACGTCGAAGCGCGGCTTGCGACGGACCACCGAGGCGCGCACCTGCTCGCCGGGCAGCGCCCCGCGCACGAAGACGACCTTGCCTTCCTGGTGGGCGACGCCGTTGGCTTCGAGGTCGAGCGAATCGACGTCGAGCACGAGCGGCTCGCCGATCGCGCCGCGCACCGGGGACTGCATGCTCACGCCGCCGGCCAGGCCTCGAGGAATTCGCGCCAGTGCACTGCGCCGGCCTGTGCCAGCCCGCCGAGCACCTCGCGCAGCGCCGCCACTTCGGCCTCGTAGCGCTCGGGGGTCAGCAAGCCGCGCATGCGCTGGAAGCGGCAGTACATCAGCCAGGTGTTGGCAACGTCGGTCTCGCAGTAGTCGCGGATCTCGGCAAGCCGGCCCTCACGGAATGCCGGCCAGACCTGCGAGCCGTCCATCCCGAGCTTGCCGGGAAAACCGCAGAGCTTCGCCAGTTCGTCGAGCGGCGCGTTGGCGCGCGGCGTGTACAGCGCCAGCAGGTCCATCAGGTCGAGATGGCGCGTGTGATAGCGGCTCAGGTAGTTGTTCCACTTGAACTCGCGATCGTCGTCGCCGCTCTCCCAGTAGCGCGGCGCCTGCACGCCATGCACGAGACCGCGGTAATGCAGGACCTGAAGATCGAAGCCGCCCCCGTTCCAGCTCACCAGTTGCGGCGTGAATCGCTCGATCAGCGAGAAGAACTGCTGAACCAGCCTGCCCTCGCCGTCTTCCGGCGTGCCGAGGCACTTGACATGCAGCCCCTTGTCGTCGCGCAGCAGGCAGGCGATCGCGACGACCCGGTGCAGGTGCAGCGGCAGGAAGTCGCTGCCGCCGGTCTTCTCGCGTCGCCGCTCGAGCGCGACCTCGACGACCTCGGCATCGGACAGGCTGGCATCGATGCCCCAGGCGGCACGCAGGCCCTGTGCGTCGGGAATCGTCTCGATGTCGAAGACGAGCGTGGGCAGCATCGGCGGCACGCCTATCGCGACGGCAGGTACTGCCGCGGGTCCACCGGCCTGCTGTCCTTGCGGATCTCGAAGTGCAGCTTCGTGCGGTCGGCGTCGGAATTGCCCATCTGCGCGATGCGCTGGCCACGCTTGACCTGCGCGCCTTCCTTGACCAGCAACTGCTGATTGTGTCCGTAGACGGACAGGATGTCGGCCTCGTGCTTGATGATGATCAGGTTGCCGTAGCCGCGCGGCCCCTTGCCGGCGAAGATCACGCGTCCGTCGGAGGCCGCAAGCACCGGATCGCCGGCATTGCCGCCGATCGATACGCCGGTGCTGTTGCCCGAGAAATTCTCGATGACCGGTCCGGAAGACGGCCAGGCGAAGCCCGTCGAGGAGACCGCTGTCGACGCCGGCGTCGCAGCGGCGGTCGGCGCCGGTGCGGCCGCGGCGCCGGCCGGCGGCGGCAACGCAGACGACTTCGCCATCGCGAGATTGCGATCCGAGTACGGGCGCTTCAGAGCGCTGGGTCCGCTGCGGATCTCGGTCGATCCGGAGGTCCCCGGCAGCGGAAGCGCCTGCGGCGTGCCCGGCAGCGGCCGCGTCTCGACGCGGCCCGAGCCGACCGATTCGACGATCGGTCCGGCGTCGGGGCTGGGCGGCAGCGGCGGCGGCGCCGGGCGGGCCACTGCGACCGGTGGACCCGGTGGCGTGCGATGCACGATCGGTGCCGGATGCGGACTGGTGCAACCGGCGACGATCGCAACGGCAGCCAGGGCCAGGGCGAGTCCGGGGCAGCGGACCGACTTCGGGAATGCGGCGGCCTGTACACGGGCCATGCCGGCACCTCGATGCGATTTCGTCATCAGTATGTATATCGCGCCATGCGTGGCGCACGCGATTGACAGAGAAGAAGCGTTCGTTCGAGCCGGCGCGGCCGACCCGCGATCCCGGGCCGCGAAATGGTCGGGAACGGTGCGCACACCTGACGCAACCCAGATCGTGGACGCAAGCTAGATCGTGCCGGTGCGCATCGGAACGAATCGTACCGCATCGAGGATCGTCGACTGCCATTCGTCGGCCGCGACGCGCTCGACCAGATGCAGCGACTGCCGTGCGCCGTCTGCGATCGGCGCCACCAGCCGCGCGCCGACGCGCATCTGCTCGAGCAGCGCCTCGGGGACCGTGTCGCCGGCGGCGGCAACCAGGATCGCATCGTAGGGGGCGCCCTGAGCCACGCCCTGATGGCCGTCGCCGAAAGCCAGCCGCAGGTTCGTCAGCCGCAATGAACGGAGATTGCCGCGCGCCTGTTCGTGCAGCCCGCGCACCCGCTCGATCGAGATCACCTGCCCGAACACGCGGGCCATCACCGCGGCCTGGTAACCGCAGCCGGTACCGACCTCGAGCGCCTGCGTAGCACGGCGCTGCGTCGCGGGCAGGTGGGCCGTGGCCAGCTCGATCATCCGTGCCACCGTGCTCGGCTTGGAGATCGTCTGGCCATGTCCGATCGGCAGCGCGACGTCTTCGTAGGCGCGGCTGGCAAGCGCTGCCTCGACGAACTGGTGGCGCGGCACCCGCAGCATCGCATCGAGCACCTGCGGATCGCGCAGCCCGCCCTGGACAAGCGCCTCGACCATCCGGGCGCGTGCGCGCTCCGAATCCAGCCCGAGCCCGCTGGGCGGCAGCGGCGGCGG
>CALLYQ010000385.1 GCA_937858875.1 uncultured Lautropia sp.
CAGAGCCAGGGCGACCGCGCCTACGACAAGGCCGACGCGGATTCCTTCCCGGCCAGCGACCCGCCGGCAGCGGCCGCAAGCGGCCTGCCCGACGGCCATCCGGGCGGCACGTCGCCCGCACACGCCGAAGGCAGCGGCCCGACGGCGGCCAACCGGCCACACAAGCGGGTGCCCGTGCGTCTGGGCGCGGACTCCGGCCTCGAGCAGCCACTCGACGCGCAACTCGACCATGGCCACGTGGCGATCGCCGCGATCACGAGATGCACCAACACATCGAACCCGCAGGTCATGGTCGCCGCCGGCCTGCTCGCGCGCAAGGCGGCACAGCGCGGGCTGCAGCGCAAGCCCTGGGTCAAGACTTCACTGGCGCCCGGCTCGAAGGTCGTGACCGACTATCTCGATCGCGCCGGCCTCACCGACGACCTCGCGAAGCTCGGCTTCGGCCTCGTCGGCTACGGGTGTACGACCTGCATCGGCAACTCCGGCCCGTTGCCGGCGCCGATCGCCGAGGCCGTCGAAGACCACGGACTCGCACTGGTCTCGGTGCTGTCCGGCAACCGGAACTTCGAGGGCCGGATCAACCCCGGCGTGCGGATGAACTACCTGGCCTCGCCGCCGCTGGTCGTGGCCTATGCGATCGCCGGCACCATGGACATCGACATCGTCAATACGCCGCTCGGCAAGGACGGCGACGGCCGCCCGGTCTACCTGCGCGACATCTGGCCGACGATGACCGAAGTCAACGAGGTCATCCAGTCGGCGCTCGCCTCCGAAATGTTCCTCGGTGCCTACGGCCAGGTCTTCGACGGCGACGAGCAATGGCGCGCCCTGCCGGTGCCGGCCGGCGGCGCCTACGAATGGTCGGACGAGTCGACCTACGTGCGGCGCCCGCCCTACTTCGACGATCTGCAGACCGAGCCGGCTCCGCTGTCGGACATCGAGAATGCGCGGGCGCTGGCGCTGTTCGGCGACAGCATCACGACCGACCACATCTCGCCGGCAGGCGCGATTCATCCGGGAAGCCCGGCGGGGCTCTGGCTGAAGTCGCAGGGTGTCGAGGTCGCCGACTTCAACACCTACGGCGCCCGCCGCGGCAACCACGAAGTGATGATCCGCGGCACCTTCGCCAACGTGCGCATCCGCAACCGGCTGGCGCCGGGCACCGAGGGCGGCGTGACCGTACACCGCCCCTCCGGCGAACAGATGTCGATCTACGAGGCCGCCGAGCGCTATCGCAGCGAAGGCGTGCCGCTGGTCGTGCTGGCGGGCAAGGAGTACGGCTCCGGTTCCTCTCGCGACTGGGCCGCCAAGGGCACTGCGCTGCTCGGCGTCAAGGCCGTGGTCGCCGAAAGCTTCGAGCGCATCCACCGCTCGAACCTGATCGGCATGGGCGTGCTGCCGCTGCAGCTCGAAGCCGGCGCGAGCTTCGCGTCGCTGGGCGTCGACGGCACCGAACCGTTCTCGGTTCGCGGCCTGGCCGGCGTCGATCCGCAGTCACTGATCCATGCGCGGCTGACGCTGCGCGCCGGCGACAAGGCCATCCCGGTGACCGCGCGTCTCGACACGCCGATGGAGGCGCATTACCTGGAGCACGGCGGGATCCTCCATTACGTGCTGAGACAGCACCTGGCAGGCGCGGCTTAGCCGGCCGCCTGATTTCCGCCGAGTCCGGACGGCTCGGGGCGCATTGCGCCTCGAGCCTGCGGCAACGGACGTGGCCGATCGGCTTGCACCGCGGGCACCGATCGACTCAGTGCGATTCGATCGTCGACTCGACCGGATCAGAACCGGTAGATCGCGGCGAGACCGGTCTTCGTCGGCATCCGTTCGGCCGGCACGATGATCACTTCGCCGCCGGTCTTCAGAACCTGCTCGCCGAGGTCGTCGAGCATGTCGTCGACACGCGGATTGCCGATCTCGGCCGGCACCACCGATCCGCTTTGCAGGTCGATGCGGCCGGGCAGCACGCGATCGGCCTCGACGAGCAGCGTCGCGACCCGGCCGGCCACGGCGGCGCGGACGGCGTCGGGAAGCTGCTCGGTGCCCTGCCCTTTGGCCAGCGACGCGCCGAACGCGTCGACGAAGCCCTGCAGCCGTTCGAGGTAGCGCGGCTGCATCAGTTGCCATGCGCGCTCGCGCAACTGTTCCGGCGACAACGAGTCGGGGTCGGCCTCGATGCCCTGCGCGAACAGCGCCGGATTGCGGCTGAGCTTGCGAAAGCGCGCCTGGTGCTCGGGCAGCGCCGCCAGCAGCAGCGGCAGGCCGCTGGCCTGCGAATGATGCTCGTGCACGGCCCGATCGACGCTGCGGAAGAAGGCCTCGGTTTCGGCCTCGATGCTGTCCTGCCGGACATCGGTGCCCTGGCGCACTGCCGAGCCGGTGCCAGCCTTGCCGTAGGCGCGCGTCGAGCGCTCGCGTTCGACGTCGCGCTCCATCGCCTCGTCGACGTCCTGCGGCACCTGGTCGGCGAGCGGAATCTCGTCGATCGCATCGCGGTTGCCTTCGAACAATCGCGCGCGCAGCCGGTCCAGGCCGAGGATCTGGTAGCGGTCGGCCGACTGCACGATGCGCATCAGCGGCTTCGTGTGGAAGCTGTCGGCCACCACGGCCAGTTCGGGAACGGCTCTCTGCAGCCGGTAGACACGGAAGAACGAAGCCGCGCCCAGCACCGCGAGGCCGTCGGAGCCCTGGTTCCAGAAAGCCGTGTCGTCGGCCAGGCGCTGGAACGGCTCGAGCAGCGCCGAGACCTCGGCACCGGCGAACTTCTGCTGCAGCGATTCCTCGAGCGTCCTGACCAGGTTGCGGAACCGGATCGGATCCTGCTGCCGGTCCGGGAAGCTGCGATGCGCGGGCTGGTAGAGCGACAGGCATGGCGCCTCGCGCTCTGCCAGCAACACGCGTGGGTAGTCATGGGCAAGCGAATCCATCGGTCGTTTCTCCTGTTCTATTCAACGAAAAGCATTGCGGGACATTCGAGGCTCGCCCTGATGGCCTGCACGAACTCGGCCGCGTGCATGCCGTCGACGACGCGGTGATCGAACGACGACGACAGGTTCATCATTCGCCGGGCAACGACCGCGCCGTCGCGGATCACCGGTCGTTCGACGATCCGGTTGACCCCGACGATCGCGACCTCGGGGTGGTTGATCACTGGTGTCGACGCAATGCCGCCGAGCGCACCCAGGCTGGTGACGGTGATGGTCGACCCGCCGAGTTCCTCGCGAGTTGCACGGCCGCTGCGCGCCGCTTCGGCCAGCCGCGCGATGCCGGCTGCGCAGCCCCAGGGATCGAGCGCCTCTGCATGCCGCAGGACCGGCACCATCAGTCCCATGCCGGTTTGCGTTGCGATACCGACGTGGGCGGCGCCGTATCGGGTGACGATGCCGGCCTCGTCGTCGAAACGGGCGTTCATCTGCGGATAGTCGCGAAGTGCCAGCACCAGTGCGCGAATCAGCAAGGGCAGCAGCGTCAGTTTGCCGCGGCTGTCGGCCCAGCGGTCGTTGAGCTGCGCGCGCAGCGCTTCGAGCTCGGTGACGTCGACCTCCTCGACGTAGCTGAAGTGCGGAATCCGTCGCTTGGCTTCCTGCATCTTCTGCGCGATGCGCCGGCGCAGTCCGACGATCGGGACCTGCTCCTCGTCGTCGCGGGGCCGGTAGCGCGGGTCGCCCGCGGCATCGTCCGGGCGAGTGACCGGGGACAATCGCGTTGCTTCGGTCGACTCCGCCGCCGCGACCGCAGCTGTCTTGTTCCGATCGACGAACGCATCGAGGTCGGCGTGGACGACGCGGCCGCCCGGCCCGCTGGGCGGCACTTCGGCCAACACGATGCCGAGTTCGCGCGCGCGCCTCTGCAGCAGAAGCAGCAGCCGCTTGCGGCCGATGCCGCAGAAGCCGTGGCCAGTCGAGAC
>CALLYQ010000386.1 GCA_937858875.1 uncultured Lautropia sp.
GACGATTTCGACCGCAGCGACCTCGGGCCGGTATTCGCGGATGACTTCGGCGAGTCCGTCGTGGACCGTGTTGAGCCGCGGTGGCAGCGCGCCGGTGCCGACGCGGACGACGCCGCTGGCCACGTAGCGCAGCCGCGAACCCTCGGCTTCGACGACACCGAAGCCGGTGACGCGCAGCCCGGGGTCGATGCCGAGAATTCGCATCAATGCCGGAAGTGCCGCACGCCGGTGAAGACCATTGCGATGCCGCGCTCGTCGGCCGCGCCGATGACTTCTTCGTCGCGCACCGAGCCCCCGGGCTGGATCACGGCGATGGCGCCGACGTCGGCGACGACGTCGAGCCCGTCGCGGAACGGGAAGAAGGCATCGGAGGCGACGACCGAACCGGCCAGCGACAGGCCGGCGTTCTCGGCCTTGATCGACGCGATCCGCGCCGAGTCGATCCGGCTCATCTGCCCGGCGCCGACGCCCAGCGTGGCGCCGTTGCCGCAGAAGACGATCGCGTTCGACTTCACGTACTTGGCCACGCGCCAGGCGAACAGCAGGTCGGTCAGTTGCGCGTCGGTCGGCGTCTTCTTCGTGACGACCTTCAGCTCGTGCAGGCCGACCTCGCGGTTGTCGGCGGTCTGGATCAGCAGCCCGGAGCCGACGCGCTTGACGTCCTGCGCGTTGCGGCCGCGCGCCCAGTCGGTCTCGCCGTCGGCGCGAACCGGGTCGAGCGCGATCTCGAGCACGCGGACATTGGCCTTCGCCGACAGCAGTTGCCGCGCTTCGTCGGTGTACGAGGGCGCGAGCAGCACTTCGACGAACTGCTTGCCGACGGCCCGCGCCGCTTCGCCGTCGACCTCGCGGTTGAAGGCAATGATGCCGCCGAAGGCCGAGGTCGGGTCGGTCGCGAACGCGCGCGCGTAGGCGCTGGCCGCGTCGCGGCCGATCGCTGCGCCACAGGGGTTCGCATGCTTGACGATGACGCAGGCCGGCGCGTCGAAGCTCTTCACGCATTCCCAGGCCGCGTCGGCGTCGGCGATGTTGTTGTACGAGAGTTCCTTGCCCTGCAACTGTCGCGCCGAGACCAGCGAGCCGGGCGCCGGGTGCAGGTCGCGATAGAACGCGGCGCGCTGGTGCGGGTTCTCGCCGTAGCGCAGGTCCTGCAGCTTGACGAAGCGGCCGTTGGCCTGGCCCGGGAATTCGCTGGCGCTGCCGTCGGGCCGGCGCGACGACAGCCAGTCGCTGATCGCGCCGTCGTAGTTGGAGATCGCGTTGAACGCGGCGACCGCCAACGCGTAGCGGCTGGCGTCGGACAGCCCGCCGTGCGCGCGGATCTCTTCGAGCGCGCCGGCGTATTGCGAGGCGTCGGTCAGCACGCCGACGCCGCGCCAGTTCTTCGCTCCCGAGCGCACCATCGCCGGACCGCCGATGTCGATGTTCTCGATCGCGTCCTCGAAGCTGCAGTCGGGTTTCGCGACGGTGGCCTCGAACGGATACAGGTTGACGACCAGCAGGTCGATCTTCGCGATGCCGTGCGCGTCGATCGCGGCCATGTGCGCATCGAGCTCGCGGCGCGCGAGCAGGCCGCCGTGGATCGCCGGGTGCAGCGTCTTGACGCGGCCGTCGAGCATCTCGGGAAAGCCCGTGTGTCCGGAGACCTCGGTGACGGCGATGCCGCTGTCGGCGAGCAGCTTCGCGGTGCCGCCGGTAGACAGGATCGCGACGCCCTGCGCGGCCAGCGCCTGCGCGAATTCGACGACGCCGGTCTTGTCGGAGACGCTGATCAGCGCGCGTTCGATCTTGCGGATGGTGCCGGTCGGGGTGGAGCGTTCGTTCATAGCAGGCCGTGGTTCTGCAGCTTCTTGCGCAGCGTGTTGCGGTTGATGCCGAGCATTTCGCTGGCACGCAGCTGGTTGCCGTGCGCCTCGCGCATGACGACCTCGAGCATCGGACGTTCGACGGCCTGGATGACCATCTGGTAGATGCAGTTCGGCGGCGTGCCTTCGAGGTCGCGGAAATACTTCTCGAGGCTTCGCGCGACGGCTTCGTCGATGCTGTGTGGCCTGTTCATGCCCGTTGGCTCCGCCGGAACTCCTGGTCGTTGGCCGCATCGCCGGGTTCGACGAGTGCCGGGTCGGCGAGAAAGCGGTCGATCGCCTCGAGCTGCTGTCCGGGCTCTTCGAGCCGGTTGAAGCGGGCCAGGAACGCGTCGGTTCCGGGTGTGTCGGCGAACGCTCGAAGATACCAGCCGACGTGCTTGCGTGCCGTACGCACGCCGGTGAATTCGCCGTGAAAGACGTAGTGGTCGAGCAGATGCTCGCGAAGCACGCCACGCAGCTCGACCGCATCGGGCGCCGGCAGCGTCTCGCCGGTGGACAGGAAATGCGCGATCTCGCGAAAGATCCACGGCCGCCCCTGCGCGGCGCGGCCGATCATGACCGCGTCGGCCCCGGTCAGGCGCAGCACCTCGCGCGCCTTCGCCGGCGAGTCGATGTCGCCGTTGGCAACGACCGGCACGCCGACCGCGGCCTTGACTGCGGCGATCGTCTCGTACTCGGCCATGCCGCCGTAGCGGCAGGCGCGCGTGCGGCCGTGCACGGCAATCATCGCCGCGCCGGCGCGCTCGAAGTCGCTGGCGAGCCGGACCGCGTTGCGCAAGGCCGGATCGGGGCCGGTGCGCATCTTGACGGTGACCGGCACCGAGACCGACGAGGCGACCGCATCGACGATCGCGACCGCGAGGGTCTCGTTGGCCATCAGCGCCGAGCCGGCCCAGGCGTTGCAGACCTTCTTGACCGGGCAGCCCATGTTGATGTCGATGATCTGCGCGCCGCGGTCGACGTTGAAGCGCGCGGCTTCGGCCAGCATGCGCGGATCGGCACCGGCCAGTTGCACGGCCTTCGGTTCCATCTCGCCGGCATGATCGATGCGGCGCGAAGTCTTCACGCTGTCCCAGAGCCGCGGATTCGACGCCGCCATCTCCGATACGGCATAACCGGCGCCCAGCTTCTTGCAGAGCTGGCGATACGGACGGTCGGTGACGCCCGCCATCGGCGCAACGAAGACCTGATTGCGCAATGTGTAGGGACCGATGTTCATCGATGCGGGGTCGGACGGCGGGGAACGGCGAGCGGCAAGCGCCCCGGAGGATGGCGATTTTAGCCGATCTCAGCTTCGCGGGCCGAACATGAATGCGCGTGCCAGTGCGCGGCGCGCCGGCGGTGCGATCTCGAGCAGATTCAGCGCGAGCGACTGCAGCGGCCGCAGCGGCGTGATCCCGAAGATCGAAGCCAGCGTGTCGGTGACCGCGACGGTCCCCAGCCGGTCGGCCCGGCGCGCGCGTTCGAAGCCGGCCAGCGCCTGCTGCAGCGGTGCGCCGCCTGCGCGAGCGGCGCCCAGCATCTCGGCCAACACGAACGCGTCGCGCAGGCCCAGGTTCAGCCCTTGTCCGGCAACCGGGTGCAGAGCCTGCGCGGCATTGCCGATCGCGACCTCGTTGCCCTGCACGATGCGCCTGCGCAGCCGGCGATGAAGCGGCGCGACGATCGGCGCATCGAGCAGCTCGAAGCTGCCCAGTGCCGGGCCGAAGGCTGCGCGCAGCGCCGTCGCGAACTCCGGGGCCTGCAGTTGTGCGCGCTGCTGCGCGCGATCGGGCGCCGAGCACCAGACCAGCGACCAGCTTCGTGCCTGCGGCAGCGGCAGCAGCGCCAGCGGGCCTTCGCTGGTGAAGCGTTCGAAGGCGAAGCCGTCGCGTGGCGTGCCGGCACGCACGGTCGCGAGAACGGCCGACTGCTCGAAGTCGCGTTCGCTGCTGTCGTCGCCGGGGTTGCCATCGGCGAGCACGGTGATCGGCACGGCTCGCACGGTCGGCGAAGCGCTGGCCGCCGGTCCGCGGGCGAGCGCGCGGACCAGGCTGTCGTGCAGCGCGTCGTAGCGGACGACATGGCCCAAGGCCGGCACGCCGAGTTCGCCGGCGGTCAGCCGCGTGCGGCCGGAGGCCTGCTGCAGCGAGACGTCGACGGTCAGGATCGGCGCCGACGGCGGCGGCGCGGCGATCCGGGACAGCAGTTGCCAGCTGCCCAGCGACAGCGCGATCGTGCGGCGCGCGAGCCAGGGCGGCAGCGCGGCGTCCGGGAGCGGGTCGCAAGCCAGTTCGCGCTCGCCGAATCCCTGGCGCGCGAGGAAGCCGCGCAACGCGAGCGAAACCGGCCCGGTGCCGGCGATGCGGACGGACGCGGCGGTGGTCGGCGACGCGGTGCTCAACGCGATGCTCGAGCGCCTTCGCGCATCAGCGCTTCGATCTCGGTAATGGCTTTCGGCGCATCGGCAGTGATGATTTCGCAGGGGCCGCCCGCGGTGACGACGGCGTCGTCCTCGATCCGGATCCCGATGTCGTGGAATTCGGCCGGCACGTCGTCGGCCGCGCGCACGTAGATGCCGGGCTCGATCGTCGTCACCATGCCGGGGCGCAGCACGCGCCACGGCTTGCCGTGTTCGCCGGCCGGCTCGCCCGGTTCGCGATAGTCGCCGACGTCGTGCACGTCCATGCCGAGCCAGTGGCCCGTGCGGTGCATGTAGAAGCGCCGGTAGGCGCCTGATTCGATGGCCGAGTCGAGCGGGCCGGCGATCAGCCCGCAGTCGATCATCCCCTGCGCCAGCACGCGCACCGCCGCATCGTGCGGGTCGGTGAAGCGGGCGCCGGCCACCGTGGCTTCGATCGCCGCCTGTTGCGAAGCCAGCACGATCTCGTAGAGCGTGCGCTGCGGGCCGCTGAAGCGGCCGTTGACCGGAAAGCTGCGCGTGATGTCCGAGGCGTAGCCGTCGAGCTCGCAGCCGGCGTCGATCAGCAAGAGGTCACCGTCGGCCAGCGGCGTGTCGTTGGCAATGTAGTGCAGCACGCAGGCATTGGCGCCGCCGGCGACGATCGAGCTGTAGGCGGGGAACTGTGAGCCGCCGCTGCGGAACTCGTGCAGCAGTTCGGCCTCGATCTCGTATTCGTGGCGCCCGGGCTGCGTGCTGCGCATTGCGCGACGGTGTGCGCGCGCGGAGATCCGCGCTGCGCGGCGCATGATCTCGAGTTCGTGCGCGTCCTTGACCAGCCGCATTTCGTCGAGCACGTGCAGCAGGTCGACGGCCTGGCCGGGCGCGGTGACGCCGGCGCGGGCCTGCGTGCGCACCGCGTCGAGCCAGCCGCGCAGCCGCGCGTCGAGCTCGCGCGTGCTGCCCATCGCATGCCAGATCGACGGGCGATCCGCCAGCAACTGCGCCATCTGCGCATCGAGCTCGCCGATCTCGAAGGCGCGGTCGAAGCCGAAGCGCTCGCGCGCCATGTCGGGGCCGTGCCGCCAGCCGTCCCAGATCTCGCGCTCCTCGTTCTTCGCGCGGCAGAACAGGATCGACTCCTCATGCGTGTCGTCGGCCACGACGACGACGGCGGCCTCGGGTTCGGGGAAACCGGTCAGCCAGTAGAAGTGGCTGTCCCAGCGATACGGGTAGCTGGTATCGCGGTTGCGCGCCACTTCGGGCGCCGTGAACAGCACGGCGACGCCGCCGCCGCGTTGGCGCATCGCCGCGGCGAGCCGGGCGCGCCGCGAAGCATGAACCTGCATCTTTGCTCCAGCGGCGATCGGACGCCGCGTCGGGTTGTCGTTCGGGGATTGGCTGGACGTGCTGCGTGTCAGCGCGCCAGTCGCTCGCTACGCCCCAATTGTGCATCGAGTCGGGCCAGCCGCTGCGGCGTGCCTACGTCGGTCCAGCGGCCGTCGTGGCGTTCGGCGCCGACCTGCCGACGCGATGCGGCGCAGCGCAGCAGCGGGGCGAGCTTTGCCGGAGCGTTGCCGTCGAGGCCGGCGAACAGCTCGGGCGTGTAGACGCCGATGCCCGAAAAGGTCAGCCGCCCGGCGCCGTC
>CALLYQ010000387.1 GCA_937858875.1 uncultured Lautropia sp.
ACCGGGCGATCGAGGCCGAGCTCGGCTTCGATCCGCGCGATCTCCTCGGGCGCCGCGTTATCGCCCAGCAGCGAGTCCGCCAGGTTGCCCGGCAGCAATTCGAGCATCGAGAAAGTGCCGACGGCGAGCAGCGCGACGACGATGACCACATGCCCGGCCCGCCGCCCGAAGACTGCGAAGCGGGGTGTGATGAAACGTTTCATCAACAGGCGTGTCAAAGGTCTCTTCCGGGAATTTCGTTTCAGGGGGATGCCGGCCAGACGGCGGGCGATGGGATTCTTGCCCGATCAGCGCGGAAGAGTCAAGCCCTTCATTGCCTCTTTTCGGACGCGGCCGGTCGCGCCGTCGCCTGCGCGCAGGACTCGCGCCGGACCAGTTCGGGGTCCAGCAAGATCTGCCTTGTGTCGCCAACGTCGCCTGAACGGATGCGATCAAGCAGCAACTTCACCAGCCCGTCGGCAACCTTGTCGACGTCGATTCGAAGCGTCGAGATTCCGGGGATGTGGCTGCGGGCGAAATCCGGATCGCCCAGGCTCACGAGCGAGACGTCGGCCGGAACGCGCAGCCCGGCGTCTGCGATCGCGCTGATCGCGTCGTTGAGCATGATCGTGCCGAGCGCAATGATCGCGGTCGGCGGCTCGGTGCTGCGAAGCAAGTTGCGCACGGCGTCGAAGCTGCGACTCATCGCGCTCGGCAATTGCACGATCAGGTCTTCGGGCACCGGGAGCCCGTGCGCGGGAAAGGCGGCCCGGAACCCTTCGAGCCGCCGCGTGATCGGGCGAACCTCGGCCTCGGCGAGCAGCAAGGCGATGCGTCGGTGCCCGAGCCCGATCAGCTCGGAAACGAGCGCCTCGACGGCGGGATGGTGGTCGACGAGCAGGCTGTCGCGTCCGGCGTCGAGATCGCGGTCGAAGACCACGACCGGCATCGGCAGCTCGCGGACGGCTCGCAGCACCTGCGGGTCGCGTTCGTTGCCCGGCGAGATGATCACCCCATCGACCGCGCGCGACTGGAACAGGCCCAGCAGCTCGACCTCGCGCTCGGCGATGTTGAGGCTGTTGACGAGCAGCAGCAGGTAACCTTCCTTGCCGAGCCGCTCCTCCACTGCCCGGAACACGCGCGCGTAGAGCGGGTTCGTGACGTCGGTGAACATGAAGCCGACGGTCTTGCTGCTGCGCGAGCGCAGCGAGCGCGCAACGTGGTTGGGGCGATAACCGAGCTTCTCGATCGCTCGTTCGACACGCTGGCGGACATCGGCGGTGACGTTGGTCGCGCCGTTGATGACGCGCGAGGCGCTGCCCAGCGAGACCCCGGCGAGCTCGGCGACGTCGCGAATGCTCGTCTGGCGGCGGCGAAGTCGCTTGTCCTGCCTTGCCTCGCTCACCGGCGCCTCAGAGCGTGAGCGTCATGACGCGGATGGCGGCCACGGCCGATTCCTGCTCACGCTCTCAGCCCCCGGCCATCACCAGCTGCGTCTGCGTGACCACGGCGCAGAGTTTCCCGGCCTCGTTGCGGATCAGCGTCTGCCAGACCATCGTCGTGCGGCCGCGGTGAAACGGCGTGCATTCACCGGTCACCGTGCTGCCGGCCGGCGCGCCCGCCAGGAACTTCGTGCTGGAGTCGGTCGTCGTCGTGCGGGCGCCCGGCGGCAGGTTCAGCACCGTGGCGATGCCGCCGAGCGAGTCGGCGAAGGCCATGAAGGCGCCGCCGTGCAGCGTGTGCCCGGCCGTGCACAGGTCTTCGCGGACCCGCATCTTCGCGAGCACCCGATCGGGGCTCGCCTCGACCAGTTCGACACCCATCAGGCCCGGGAACATCGGGGCGATTCGCTTCTGCAGGGCTTCGAGCTCGATCATCGGGCGTCTTCTCCTGTCGGTTCGGCGCGCGTCGAGGTTCGCAGTGAACCAGGTCGCTCGAGTGGAGTGCTGTCAGACGCCGCCTTGCGGGTGCGTGGGGTCGACCCACAGCACCGTCTCGGGTTTCTCGACCGGTTCGATGTCGAGGTTGATCGCGACGGCCTCGCCATCGCTTCGGCAAAGCACGCACTCGAGCACCTCGGTCGGGCTCGCGTTGATCTCCTGGTGCGGCACGTAGGGCGGCACGTAGATGAAATCGCCCGGTCCGGCCTCGGCGGTGAACTCGAGCTTCTCGCCCCAGCGCATCCTGGCCTTGCCCTTGACGATGTAGATGACGCTTTCGAGATGTCCGTGGTGATGCGCGCCGGTCTTCGCGTTCGCATGGATCGTGACGGTGCCGGCCCAGAGCTTCTGCGCGCCGGTACGCGCGAAGTTGATCGCGGCGCGGCGATCCATGCCGGGGGTCTGCGCGGTATTCGAATCGAGCTGGCTGCCCGGGATCACGCGCACTCCGGTGTGTTTCCACTTCTCGCGTTCGTCTTCGTGTTCGTGCTGGTGGCCGGCTTCCTGGCTCATGGCGATCTTCCTCATGGATGTGCGGATGCCCGCAGGCGGGCATCCGCAGGTCACGGGTGCAGACGCCATTCTCGCACCGCGGGCGGCGGCGGGATGACGCCGGCCCGCCGGCGGTGCGGTTTCGCGGCCGCGCGCGCCTACTGCACCAGCGCGCCGTAGACGAGGTTCTTGTACAGCATCCGCGTATGGATCCGGTTCGACGGTCCCTGTGCCATCAGGATGCCGACCAGCCCTTCCTTCGGATCGATCCAGAAGCTCGTGCCCCAGGCGCCGGCCCACATCGCGTCGCCGGTCGAGCCCGGCACCCAGCCCATGCCTTCGTCGAGCCGTACGCCGAAGCCCAGGCCGAAGCCGTAGCCGGGGCCCGTCGTCGAAGCCGTGGTGCCGCCCATGCCGACCGTGTGCTGCGACAGCATGAACTCGACCGACTTCTTCGACAGGTAGCGCTTGCCGTCGAGTTCGCCGCCGTTGAGCATCATCTGCGCGAAGCGCAGGTAGTCCGCGGCGGTCCCGACGAGACCGGCGCCCCCTTTGAGGTAGCTCTTGCCGACGGGGTTCTCGAGGATCCGGTAGGACTTCAGCATCGCGGCTTTCTGGCCGTCGGAGTCGAGCGCCTCGGCCAGCCGGGAGGTTTTCGCCGGCGGCACCCAGAAGGCCGTGTCGGTCATGCCGAGCGGCTCGAGCAGCATCTCGTCGAGCAGCACGTCGAGCGACTTGTCGGCCACGCGCTCGAGCAGCAGCCCGAGCACGTCGACCGAGATCGAGTACTCCCAGAAGGTGCCCGGCTGGTGCGCCAGCGGGATCCGACCCAGGTTCTGCAGCATCTGTTCGGCCGTGATGTCGACCTCGCGCGATTCGATGTTGCCCTCGTCGTACATCTGCTTGATCCGCGGCGACTTCGTGCTGCCGGCGTAGACGAAGCCGGCGGTATGGCGCATCAGGTCCTGCACGGTGATCGGCCGGGCGAGCGGCACGTCGCCGTCGGCGGTCTCGACCTTCAAGTCCTTCAGTTCGGGCAGCCAGTTGACGATCGGATCGTTGAGCTTCATCCGGCCCTGCTCGACGAGCATCATCGCAGCGACCGTCACGACCGGTTTCGTCATCGAAGCCATGCGGAAGATCGAATCCTTCTCGATCGGCTTGCTCTTCGCGGCGTCGAGATATCCGGTGGCCTCGAAATGGACGACCTCGCCGTTGCGTGCAACCAGCGTCACGGCGCCTGGGAACATGTCCTTCTCGATCTGCTCGCGCATGACCGGCACGATGCGCGCGAGGCGCTCGGGCGACATGCCCTGAACGGCGGCCTGGCCGGCGGCCGTGGGGCCGACGGACAAGGGTTTCGCGGCGACTCCGTTGGTCGGCGCGTCCGATCTGGCGAGTGCGCCCTGGCTGGCGAGCAATGCGGCTGTGGTCAGCGCAGCGAACAGGTAAGCATGCTTCACGCGAATCTCCTCCTGGTTGGTCGAATGCGCAGTCAATCTAGGTTGCCGCGCGTCGCGCGGCAAGGCGGGAAGCTTGCGAATCGGAACCCGCCATGCCGTTGGCCGGCGGATCGCTGCGCCGTGCATTACCTGCGAGGTAATCGACGCGGCGAGCGTGCGTCTGCACGATGGCCTCGCAGGTCGCACGACGGGTGCGCACCGCAAGACATCAAGAGAGCCTCATGAATGCACGCATCGATTCGAAAGTCATCGCGACGAAAGCCGGCACCGACGCCCAGGCACTGGACCGCCTGGTCGATGCCTACATCGACTGCTGGAACGCGACAGACGCGCGTCAGCGCCGCGAGACGATCGAACGGACATGGACCGACGATGCCCGCTATGTCGATCCGCTGATGAGCGCGCGCGGGCACGGCGAACTGGCCGAACTGATGAGGGCGGTCCAGGTCCAGTTTCCCGGCCACCGCTTCATGCGTCGCGGCAGCGTCGACGCGCACGCAGGCGGCGTCCGCTTCGGCTGGCAGCTCGCGCACCCGCAGGCCGGGGTCTACGCCCGCGGCACCGATTTCGCCGAACTCGCCGACGACGGCCGCCTGCGCAGCGTGACCGGATTCCTCGACGGCATGCCGGGCCAGCCGCCGAAAATCGACGAGGA
>CALLYQ010000388.1 GCA_937858875.1 uncultured Lautropia sp.
GGCGTCGATGGGCTCCAGCACCAGCAGGATCTGGCCCTCGAGCGCCTGGGCGCCGGCTTCCAGCCGCAGGTCGATCACCCGGCCATTGCAGTCGGCAGCGATGGTGTGCTCCATCTTCATCGCGTCGAGCACCGCAATGGTCTGCCCCGGCCGGACCAGGTCGTCGACCTGAACCGGGATCTCCACGACCCGGCCGCTCAAAGGCGCGCGGATGGCCTGCGCCCCCTCGCCCACCGTCTCTTCGAGATCGGCCACTCGCGGCGCCGACGGCGCGAAGTGCCGCCCCACGTCGCCGAGCAGCGCTTCCCGCGCACGTTCGGCGTC
This sequence comes from uncultured Lautropia sp., assembly GCA_937858875.1. Lineage (GTDB taxonomy): Bacteria > Pseudomonadota > Gammaproteobacteria > Burkholderiales > Burkholderiaceae_E > Zeimonas. Next base: position 325 of record CALLYQ010000388.1, read on the forward strand.
GGCAATGGCTGCCGCCGAGGCAGTCAATTCCTGCAGGATCGCCTCGAAGTGGCGGGTATGGACGTTCTGCGACAGAAAATCGTCGCGTTGCGCGAGCGCGCGCAGCAGATCCAGGTTGGTCGGAACCCCCACGATCCGGAATTCCGCCAAGCCACGCTGCAGGCGCCGCACCGCGTCTCCGAACACGGGCCCGGCACTCGTCACGATCAGCTTCGCAAGCAGCGTGTCGAAGTTCGGCGGAGGCTCGTAGCCCGTGTAGCCATGCGTGTCGACGCGGACATCCGGACCCGTGGGCGGATCGAAGCGTTCCAGGCGACCGTGGGCCGGCCGCGCGACGCCTTGCGCATCGGTCGACTCGCCATTGACGCGAACCTGGATCGAATACCCGCTGGGTTGCGGAGGCGACGAAGGATCCAGGCCGAGATCACGCAGGGTCCGGCCTGCCGCGACGCCGATCTGCAGCGCGACCAGATCCACCCCCGTCACCTGTTCGGTGATCGTGTGTTCGACCTGCAGCCGCGGGTTGGCCTCGATGAAGACGAAGCCCTTCTGCTCGCCGGTCGCGCTTTCTTCCACGAGGAATTCGAAGGTACCCAGACTCAGATAACCGACACGGCCCGCCAGCGTGCGCGCGGCGCCGATGATCCGCTCGCGCAGTTCGGGGGAGAGCACCGGACTGGGCGCGATCTCGACCAGCTTCTGGAAACGGCGCTGCAGCGTGCAGTCGCGTTCGCCCAGCGCGATCACGTGGGTGCCGTCGCCGACGATCTGCACCTCGATGTGACGTGCGCGAACGACGAGGCGCTCGGCGTACAGCGCATCGACGCCGAATGCGCTGTTCGCCTCGGAGCGGCAGCGCGCGTAGGCTTCTGCGAGTTCCTCGACGCGCATGCCGCGTCCGCCGCCGCCGCCGACAGCCTTGATCACCACGCCCGCGCCGCCCTGGGCGTCGAAGAATCCGGTGATTTCCTCGAGCGACGCCGCGCCCCGCGTCGCGGGCATCACCGGAACCTCGCACTCGGCCGCGAGCTGCAGCGCACGACCCTTGTCCCCGAACAGCGCCAGCTGCTCGATCCTCGGGCCGACGAAGCTGATCTCCGCGTCGCGGCAAGCCTGCGCGAAATCGGCCCGCTCGCTCAGGAAACCGTAGCCCGGGTGGATCGCGTCGCAGCCCGTCTCCTTCGCCGCGGCGATGATGCCGGCGATGTCGATGTACGCGGACGGACCCGCGCCGTCGAGGGCACGTGCTTCATCGGCCAGCATGCGGTGCCGGGAACCGACGTCGTCCTGCGAATAGACGGCGACCGTGCCGATACCGAGATCGCGCGCAGCGCGCTGTATGCGCAGTGCGATCTCGCCCCGATTGGCGATCAACAGCTTTTTCAATTCAGTCTCCCAGAGTCCGGTCCGTCTTGGCCGTCACGGCCATCTCGGCCGCATCGTCCTTTCGGACGACAAGCTTGAACATTGCACGGGCGACCGCTACGACCCTGCCGGTGTCGTCCACGATCTCGCCCTCGCAGAAAGCAATCGATCGGCCACGTCTTGCGCAACGGCCGATCACCATCAGATCGGATCGGGCCGCCTCGTAGAAGTGCGTGGTCATGTCGATCGTGATGGCGCCGTAGCACATCGGCTCATGGGCCCGGGCCGCCGCGCTCAGGGTGAAATCGAAGGCGCTCATCAATGTACCGCCGTGGATATCGCCACGGCTGTTGACCAGGGCCGGCTGCCAGCGCAGCAAGGTTCGGCAGCAATCGTCTTCCAGCGAAACCGGCTCCAGGCCGATGTGCTCCATGAACGGAACATCGATACCGAAATAGCTGATCGAGCCCTGCTCGTCGGCAAGCGCCGTCATGCAGACCTCGCGGCGGTGGCAGATTCACGAGGACAGGTCGTGGGAGAAAACAGGTCGGTCATTGGCAGCGCTGTTTCGTTGGGACGCGATGTCGACTCACGATGTCGGCATCACCTATGGCTCGCACGAACCGTGCCACCCCCTTGCTCCCAGCCAGCAAGCGCCGACTCGCTCGCAAACTGTCTTCTACGAGTACACTGAGTGTCTTTCCCGCAGCAGCGTGTACTCCAGGACGACAATCCCGATGGACCCCCTCCCCGATACATCGATCGGTGTACTCGTGCGCAAAGGCACGAAGCTCGTCATGGCGCTGGGCATGGCGGCCGAGCCTGCCAATCAGCACGCCCTGCTCGCCGCGTGGGCAGAGGTCGGGGATCGGGCGATGTTCGAGGCGCGGATGCCTGCGGGTCCATGCGTCGGTGTATCGGTCTCCGATGGCGAAACCGACATCGCGATCGTCCGGCAGGCCGCCGCCGAGGGCACGCTGCTGGACTTCGTCGCGGCGGTGCCTTTTGCGTTCGACCTCCTCGATCAACTGCTGAACGACCCCTACCGTGCAATCACGGTTGCCGATCACACCGGCACGATGTGCTACGTCAGTCCGGTTCACGAAAAGTTTCTCGGCTTTTCTCACGGCGGCGCCATCGGCAAGGCCGCGGAAGACGCCATCCCCAATTCCCGCCTGCGCGCGGTGATCCAGACCGGCAAGGCCGAGATCGGCAAGCCGCTGAAGCTGTCGGACGACGTGACCCGGGTGGTGAGCCGTCGGCCGATCCTGAGGAACGGAGAAATCGTGGGCGCAGTGGGTCAGGTGATGTTCAGGGACACCGAAGCGCTGTCCCGGATGGCCACCGAGATGACCGAGCTTCGTTCGCAACTGGAGTTCTACCGCAAGCAGCTGGATGGCTTGCGCGAGGATCGTCAAGGGCTGGCCGAACTGATCGGCGAGAGCCAGGCGATGCAGCGACTCAGGCGCGAGGTGGCCACCGTGGCGAAGCTCGACGTGCCTGTCCTCATCCTGGGCGAAAGCGGCACCGGCAAGGAACTCGTCACGCGTGCGATCCATAACCTGGGGCGGCCCGGACAGGCGCTCGTCAGCCTCAATCTGGCGGCATTGCCGGCCAGCCTGATCGAGGCGGAACTGTTCGGCCACGCAGCGGGCGCGTTCACCGGCAGCGCCCGGCAGGGCCGCGCCGGCAAGTTCGAGATGGCGAACGACGGAACGCTGTTTCTCGACGAAGTCGGGGACATCCCGATGGACATCCAGATCAAGCTGCTGCGCGTGCTGGAAGAACGGGTGGTCGAACGGCTCGGCAGCCACGCTTCGCAGCGCACGACGTTCCGGCTCGTTGCCGCTACGCACCGCGACATCGATGCGCTGATCGAGAGCGGTGCTTTTCGCCACGATCTCTTCTATCGCATCAGCGGAGTGACACTCCACGTGCCGCCGTTGAGGGATCGCCTCGAAGACATTCCCGCCTTGACGAACCATTTCGTCAAGGCATTCTGCCAACGCAACGGATTGCCGATCCCCCAGATCGACAGCGGCCTGAGCCGGTATCTGGCGGATCAACCGTGGCCGGGAAACCTGCGCCAGCTTCGCCACCGGATCGAGGAGGCGCTGGTGTTTTCCAGGCCGGATGTCCTGGCACTCGATGCATTCACACGCAACGATTCCTCGCACGACGGATCGCGCAGCGAATCCGTGCCATCCGCAACGCCGCTGTCGGCGGCGACACGACTCAAGGACCACGAGCGCGCCGCTGCACTCCGGGCGGTCGAAGAATGCGGCGGCAACAAGAAGCGTGCGGCGGAGCGGCTCGGCATTTCGCGCTCCTACCTTTACAAGTTGCTCGCCTGAACCGCGGCTCACCTTCTCCAAAGATGAAGCGCCTGACCTCCGCGCCCAACCTGGCATTGGCCACCTTGTGGGCCGATCAGCTCAACGCCGCAGGTGTCGATGCGAGCGTGCAGCGCCGGTGGGCGGGCAGCATCAGCGGCGAGATTCCGCCGGATCAGGCGTTGCCGGAGGTCTGGATCCACGACGACGAGCGTCACGCCGACGCACTGCGGCTGTTGCACGAGCTCAGAAATCCGCCGTGGCGACACTGGGTCTGTCGAAACTGCCTGGAGCACGTCGATGGGCCGTTCGAACAGTGCTGGAACTGCGGCACACAGCGATCGGGATGATGCTGCGCCGACAGGCCCGATCGTTGGCCGCCACAGGATCCGGCTAGCTCCAGAATCACGAGCCGGGCCCACCGGGTACGCGAACTGCTTGCGCGATCAGTCCGCGACGCCCGGGGCTCCGCCGGAACGCCGGAACGCCACAACGCCTGCCATGTACCTGATCGCATTCGCCACCGACTACGACGGAACCCTCGCCCACCACGGCACGGTCGACGAACCAACGCTTGCAGGTCTCGAACGTCTGCGCGACAGCGGTCGAAAACTGCTGATGGTGACCGGCAGGGAGCTGCCGGACCTGAAGCGCGTCTTCGATCGTCTCGATCTGTTCGACGTCGTCGTGGCCGAGAACGGCGCCCTGCTCTATTTTCCGCAGACGCAGGAAGAGCGGCCGCTGGCCGATGAGCCGCCGCCAGAGTTCGTCGCGGCCTTGAAGGCACGCGGCGTGTCGCCGCTGTCGATCGGCCGCAGCATCGTCGCCACCTGGGAACCGCATGAGGCCGCCGTGCTCGAATGCATCCGCGAGCTCGGTCTGGAATGGCAGATCATCTTCAACAAGGGCGCAGTGATGGTGCTGCCGCCAGGCGTCAACAAGGCCACCGGTCTCGCGGCCGCACTCGACGAACTCGGGCTTTCGCCGCTGAATGTCGTCGCGATCGGAGACGCCGAGAACGACAACGCGCTTCTGCAGGCCAGCGGCTGTGCGGTCGCGGTGGCCAACGCCCTCGACTCGGTCAAGAAGACAGCCGACATCGTGACCTGTGGCGACCACGGTGCCGGGGTCGTGGAGGCAATCGATGCGCTGCTTTCGGACGAATCGCTGCCGACGGCGCTGGCAGCCCGGCGCCGTCGCATCGTTCTCGGCCCCGACGATGACGCCGGCCTGACCGTCGATGGCGGCGCCGTGCTGATCGCGGGTTCCTCCGGAGTCGGAAAATCGACGCTGGCAACGGCGATCATCGAGAAGGCGATCGAGCAGTCGTTCCAGGTCTGCGTGCTCGACCCGGAGGGCGACTACGACGAACTCGAAGGCGCCGTCGTGCTCGGCGACCCCGACCGTCAACCGGCAACGCACGAAGTGATGGACTTCCTGCGCACGGCGCCGGCAAGTCCCCCGCTGGTCGTCAACATGATCGGACTTGGCGTCGCGGACCGGCCCGCGTTCTTCCGCCAGTTGATCGGCCAGATCGGCGACATGCGCGGAGAGCTTGCCCGGCCGCATTGGCTGGTCATCGACGAAACCCATCACATGCTGCCGGCCGCCTCCGACGTGGCCACGGCGGCGCTGCCGGCCGAACTGTCGGCCGCGATCTATGTGACCGTCCATCCGGAACTGATGGCCCCGCAGGCACTGCAGACGGTGCGCACGCTCATCGCTGTCGGATCCGGAGCCATCGAGGTGCTGCACAGCTTCTGCGAGGCTGTCGGTGTCGAGTCCCCATCGGTTCCCGACGGTGACCCGGAGCAGGCGGTGCTCTACTGGAGCCGCGACACCGGCGAGGCGCCGCGATGGATCCGGCCCGACCGCCCGCGCCAGGGGCACCAGCGGCATACACGCAAGTACGCCGAGGGTGAACTGGGCGAGGACAGCAGCTTCTACTTCCGCGGCCCGCGCGGCGAGCTGAAGCTGCGCGCGCAAAACCTGGTGCTTTTCCTGCAGATCGCCGACGGCGTCGACGACGAGACCTGGCTCTTCCATCTGCAACGCGGCGACTATGCCACCTGGTTTCGCGAAGCAATCAAGGACGATGACCTGGCCGACGAGGCCGAGCGCGTGCAGCATGGCGAAGATCCGGCGCAGACGCGCAAGGAGATCAGGCAGATCGTCGAACGGCGTTATACGGCGCCGGCAAAGGGGTGAAGCCGATGTTCTCGTCGAAACAAGGCAGTGTTTCGCCCCGCGCAACCGCGCTCGCAGCGGGCACCGCAGCCCTCGCCGCCGCGACCGCCGTCTGGGTCCGGCGCAAGGCGCAGCGAGCCCAGCGCGACCATCCGCCGATCGGCAGCTTCGTCGACGTCGACGGGATTCGCCTGCACTTCGTCGAGCACGGCGAGGGCTCGCCGATCGTGCTGCTCCACGGCAATACCGTACTGCTGCAGGACTTCATCGCCAGCGGGCTGTTCGACAGGCTCGCCGACGGGCACCGGGTCGTCGCCTTCGACCGGCCCGGATTCGGCTTCAGCGAGCGGCCTCGCGACCGGCTCTGGACGCCGAGCGCGCAAGCCGCCCTCCTCGAACGTGCCTTTGCACGACTGGACATCGAAAACCCCGTGGTCGTCGGCCACTCCTGGGGCACGCTGGTCGCACTCGCTCTGGCGATCGAGCACCCGTCCAGCGTGCGCGGCCTGGTCCTGGCGTCCGGCTACTACTACCCGACCGCGCGCATCGACGCGCTGTTGACCGCTCCGGTCGCCCTGCCGGTGCTCGGCGACGTGCTGCGCCATACCGTGACGGCGCTGTTTGCGCGAATGGTCTTCCGGAAAATGGTCGAGACGATGTTCACGCCGCTACCGGTGGCGGCGCGCTTCTTCGAGTTGCTGTCGCGCGAACTGATGCTGCGGCCAGGGCAGCTCCGCGCGAACGCCGAAGCGGCGGCGCTCATGGTTCCCGCGGCGGCGCGATTCCAGCCACAGTACCGCGACTTGCGCTTGCCTGTCCGGATCTTCGCCGGCGAACGGGATCGCGTCGTGAGCCCGCGCACCCACGCGGCCCGGTTGCATGGCGAGCTTCCACACAGCGAATTGACCGTGTTCCCTCACGCCGGCCACATGGTCCATTACGCGGCGCCGGAGCAGATCGCAGCGGCCGCGGCGAGCCTGAGTCGCTGAGCCGACCGCTCGGCCCGAGCCTCAGCTCTGTCGCCGCAATCCGATCAGCGCGTCGACGCCGACGATGCGATCGCCGGAACAGATCAACGGATTCAGATCGAGTTCGGTCAGCCGCTCGCGGTGATCGGACGCGAACTGCCCGACTCGGCAGACGATCTCGGCAAGCCGGTCGAGATCGATCGGCGGGTGGCCACGGAATCCCTGCAGCAACGCGGCTCCCTTCAGGCTGTGCAGCAGCCCGAGCGCCTCGTCTTTCGACAGCGGCGCCAGGCCGACCGCGCTGTCTTTCATCAGTTCGACGAGGATCCCGCCCAGGCCCACGACCACCGTCGGGCCGAACTGCCGATCGATGCGCGCGCCGACCAGGACTTCGATGCCGGCAGCAAGCATCGGCTGCACCAGCACGCCACGAATCGATGGCGAGCTCGTGACGTTCAACGCGTTGGCCATCACCTGTTCGTAGGCAGCCACGACGGCCGCCTCGTCCGCCAGGCCCAGGCGGACGACGCCAGCCTCGGTCTTGTGCGGAATATCCGGCGATTCGACTTTGAGAACGACCGGAAAACCGGCTGCTCGCGCGGCAGCGACCGCATCGTCGGCGGAATTCACCAGGCGATCCTCGACCATCGGCACACCATAGGCAGCAAGCACCGCCTTGGCCTGGCTCTCGCTGAGCACGCTGCCCGACGCCCTTTCGAGTTCGGCGCTCACCTCGTCGACAATCTCCGGCTCGACGAGATTCGTGAGTGCCACGCCTGGGTCTTTTCCGTGGCCCGACCACCAATGCCACCTGGCCAATGCCGAAATGCAGGAGCGCATCGAGCGAAACAGCGCGACATGCTCGGAGCGTTCGGCGATCTCGGCGCCCGGACCTTCGAGCCAGAGCGTCTCCCAGACGATGCAGACGGCCTTGCGGTGCTTACGGGCCAGTTCGTCGAGAACCCGGATGCGCGGGATGACCGGGTCGTACGCGTAGACGAAGGGAATGACCAGTGCGCCATACGCAGGATCATCCAGCAGCGCATCGGCGCAAACGCGAAAACATTCGGGATCGGTCAGCACCTGCGCAGTCATGTCGCAGGGATTGCGCGCCGAACCGTACTCGGGGATCGCATCGACGAGGATCGCGCGGGTCTTGTCGGACGGCTGCGGCAGTTCCACGCCGAAAAGCTCGGCCTTGTCGGTCGCCATGATCGCCGCACCGCCCGACGTCGAGGCGATCGCGACACCAGGCGCAGTCGACTTCGGCGACTTCGCGAAGAAGCGGGTCGTCTCGATCAGCGTCTCGAAGTCGTCGACGAGGATGATGCCGGCACGCGCGCAGGCGGCTTCGTAGGCCTTGCTCGATCCTGCCAGCGAACCCGTGTGCGAGAGCGCGGCCGCGGCTCCCTGCTCCCCGGTGGCGATCTTGAAGACGATGACCGGCTTGCCCCGTGCGTGCGCGATACCCGCCGCATCGATCAGCCGCATCGGGTCGGCCAACCCTTCGAACACGCAGGCGATCGCTCTGCAGTTCGGCTCTTCGGCGAGGTAGGCCATGTAGTCGGCGACGTCGACGTCGGCCGAGTTGCCCGAGGTCAGCACGTGGCTGAACGACACGCCGTTCTCGATCGCCTGCGCGAGCGCGA
>CALLYQ010000389.1 GCA_937858875.1 uncultured Lautropia sp.
AAGGGCGGGGAACCCCGCCGGCAGCGCGGCGGCCAGTCGGCGGTACTGCGCGCGTGGCATGCGCTCGAGCGCGCCGACCTCGGGGAAGAACGCCTGGATCATGCGCAGCAGCTGGTCCTGCGGCAGGCCGAGCGTCCACGCGTAAAGCGGCAGCTCGCCTGCCTGGGCGTTGCGCATCACCCCGGCGATCGCGCGCTCCGCCAGCCGGCGCTCGGCGGACACCGCCGCAGCCCGCTCGCCCGGCGGTGTGCGCTCGCTAAGGCACACAGCCGTCGAGCGGGAGCGCGTACCGTCCAGCAAGAGCTCGGCGCGCAGGCCGTCGCCTGCGGTGCTGCCCGTCGGTCCCGCGGAGAAGCACCTCGGTGCCTGTCTATGCATTGCCATGATCCGGTCCTCCTGAAACGAGGGTCGATGGGCTTTCCGGCGTGGCGGAAGGCGTGTCGGCGCAAGCACCATCGAGGAGGGCGAACACCACCTTGACGTCCCGCGGCGGCGCCCAGTAGGGCGCGGAGCTGACGATCAGGTCCGCGCCCGCATCCGCATACGCGCGCGCGTTGCTCGCATCGACCCCGCCGGTCGCGGCGAGCTTCACGCCAGGGCGGGCGGCGTCCACGAGACGACGGCAGGCCGCGACGCGCTGCGGCGCGAACTTCTCGAGCTGCAGCACGTCTGCGTCGGCCTGCGCCCAGCGCAGCGCCTCGTCGATGTCCGCGACCTCGACGACGATCTTCTTCTCCGGCTCCGCCGCCTTCAGGCGGCGAACCGTCGTTGCCGGATCCTCGTCGAGGAAGCGCCGGTGCTCGTCGAATACGAGCAGGGTCTCGGAGAGCCCCAGACGATGCAGCCGCGCACCGCCCGCGCACACCGCCTTGGCGGAAAGGGCACGGGTGCCCGGCACGTTCTTGCGCGTGCACGCCACCGGCACACCGCCGGCCGCCGCCATCGGCATGTCGGCGAGTTCGCTGCTCGTGGCCTTGAATTCCCTGCGATTGCTGCCCCGCAACAAAACAGGAGTACAGTGATGGAAGCGCTGTACCTGCTGATTCCGCTGAGCGTGCTGGCGATCTTCGCCGCCGCCTGGATCTTCCTGCGCATGTCCGACAGCGGCCAGTTCGACGATATGGAAGGGCCGGCCTGGAGCATCCTGCACGACGACGACGGGCCCGAGAGCCGGTCCGCACCGTCCGGCCAGGCTCCTGGCGAAACCGCCGGAAACGCCGTTGATGCAGCGCAACATCCGGCAAAACCTTAGAGAGATAATGGACAATCCTGTCTGGGGGTTCGAATGAGCGTTTCCGCAACGATGACCGGCGCGCGCGTGCATGCGTCGGGCGAGACCTATCACTACAAGGTGATCCGGCAACTCACCGTGATGACGGTGGTCTGGGGCGTCGTCGGCATGCTGGTCGGCGTCTTCATCGCCGCGCAACTCGCCTGGCCGGCGCTGAACTTCGACATTCCGTGGCTCACCTACAGCCGCCTGCGCCCGCTGCACACGAACGCGGTCATCTTCGCGTTCGGCACCACGGGCCTGATCGCAACCTCGTTCTACGTGGTGCAGCGCACCTGTCAGACACCCCTGTTTGCGCCGAAGCTCGCGTCCTTCGTGTTCTGGGGCTGGCAGGCGGTCATCGTGGCGGCCGTCATCACGCTGCCGATGGGCCTGAGCACGACCAAGGAATACGCCGAACTCGAATGGCCGATCGACGTGCTGATCGCAATCGTCTGGGTGTCCTACGCGATCGTGTTCTTCGGCACCGTGGCCAAGCGGCGCACGCCGCACATCTACGTGGCGAACTGGTTCTACGGCGGCTTCATCCTGACGATCGCCGTGCTGCACATCGTCAACAGCGCGGCGCTGCCGGTGACCTGGACGAAGTCGTATTCGGTCTACGCCGGCGTGCAGGACGCGATGGTGCAGTGGTGGTACGGCCACAATGCGGTCGGCTTCCTGCTGACGACCGGCTTCCTCGGCATGATGTATTACTTCGTGCCGAAGCAGGCCGACCGGCCGATCTATTCGTACCGGCTGTCGATCGTCCACTTCTGGGCGCTGATCTTCACCTACATGTGGGCCGGTCCGCACCACCTGCACTACACGGCGCTGCCCGACTGGGCGCAGAGCGTCGGCATGGTGTTCTCGATCATCCTGCTCGCGCCGTCGTGGGGCGGCATGATCAACGGGATCATGACGCTGTCGGGTGCCTGGCACAAACTGCGCACCGACCCGATCCTGAAGTTCCTGATCGTTTCGCTGTCGTTCTACGGCATGTCGACCTTCGAGGGTCCGATGATGTCGATCAAGACCGTCAACGCGCTGTCGCACTACACCGACTGGACCGTCGGCCACGTGCACTCGGGCGCGCTCGGCTGGGTCGGCTTCATCACGATCGGCTCGGTCTACTACCTGCTGCCGAGGTTGTTCGGACGCACCGAGATGCACAGCGTGCGTGCGATCGAGGCGCACTTCTGGATCGCGACGATCGGCGTCGTGCTGTACATCGCCGCGATGTGGATCGCCGGCGTCACGCAGGGGCTGATGTGGCGCGCCACGAACCCCGACGGCACGCTGACCTACGCGTTCGTCGAGTCGGTCAAGGCGACCTACCCCTACTACTACATCCGTGTCCTCGGCGGCCTGCTCTACCTGGGCGGCATGGTCATCATGCTGTGGAACACGCTGATGACGATTCGCGCCGGCAGGGCGATCGATGCGCCGGTGCCTCGCCTCGATCCCGCGCACGCCTGATCGACCCGGAGAGAACGAAATGAAGTTTTCGCATGAACTGATCGAGAAGAATCTGCCGCTGATGATGGTGCTGATCGTGCTCACGATCAGCGTCGGCGGCCTGGTCGAGATCGTGCCGCTGTTCTTCCAGAAGTCGACGACCGAGGCGGTCGCCGGGCTGAAACCGTATCCGCCGCTGCAACTGGCCGGCCGCGACGTCTACATCCGCGAGGGCTGCAACAATTGCCACTCGCAGATGATCCGGCCGTTCCGCGCAGAGACCGAGCGCTATGGCCACTTCTCGGTCGCCGGCGAGTTCGTCTACGACCGGCCGCATCTGTGGGGCAGCAAGCGCACCGGCCCTGACCTGCACCGGGTCGGCGGTCGCTACAGCGACGAATGGCACCGCGTGCACCTGATGAACCCGCGCGACGTCGTGCCCGAGTCGAACATGCCCGGCTACCCGTGGCTGGCCAGCCGCGCCGCCGATGACGGCACGATCCAGGTCAAGATGCGCACGCTGCGCAAGCTCGGTCACCCGTATACCGACGAGGAAATCGAGAAGGCGCCGGCCGAACTGAAAGGCAAGACCGAGATGGAAGCGCTGATCGCCTACCTGCAAGGCATGGGTACCTCGCTGACACGGCCCCAATGAACCCGCTCCATCCCGCCACGGAGATCACCATGGACATCAACTTCATCCGCGGCCTGATCACGGTGCTCAGCTTCGTGGTCTTCCTGGGCATCGTGTGGTGGGCGTGGAGCGGTCGCCAGCGCAAGCGCTTCGAGGAAGCCGCGCGGCTTCCGTTCGAGGAACGCGACTCGCTCTGAGCCCCACGCAAGAATCGTCTTCCACACAAGAAAACCGAAGCGACCCCCTTCGCCGAGAAGAGATATGGCCGATTTCATCAGCCCCGGTTGGAGCTACTACATCGCGATCGTCACGATCGCGTCGATCCTGTTCTGTGTCTGGCTCGCGATGTCGATGGCAAAGAGCCGGCACACGGCCGGCAAGGCCGGCACCACCACCGGGCATGTCTGGGACGGCGACCTGCAGGAGTACAACAACCCGCTGCCTCGCTGGTGGCTGGGCCTGTTCCTGATCACCTGCGTGTTCGCATTCGTCTACCTGCTGCTGTATCCGGGGCTGGGCTCTTTCCAGGGCTTGCTGAACTGGAGCCAGATCGGCCAGTACGAACGCGAGCGTGCGCGTGTCGACGAAGTCGTCGAGCCGCTGTTCGCCAGCTATCTCGCCCAGGATGTCCCGGCCGTCGCCGCCGACCGGCAGGCGCGTGAAATGGGCGAGCGACTGTACCTGACCTACTGCGTCCAGTGCCACGGCTCCGACGCTCGCGGCAGCCGCGGCTTTCCGAACCTGACCGACAACGACTGGATGTGGGGCGGCGAGCCCGAGCAG